>NZ_JAWRYD010000039.1:0-63692 GCF_046534765.1 Burkholderia sp. SIMBA_062 | reverse complement strand
TCGGCGAGCGATTCACGCAGGCGCGTGGATAACCTGTTGTTCAACCGCCTCGCCCACAAAAATGCGGACAGGTTCCTTGGAATGCACGAGTGCCTCACTGTTATCGGAAACAGGGACATGATCAGTGAATGGCGATTCTCGCGCTACACACTACGGCGATCAGCTGCCTCACGTGTGTCGAGGCGACCAAGCGTGATCCGAAACCAGTCTTTCCGTATGCGTCATGAACCGCTGACGCGACTGCATGTTCGCCGCGTTTTGCGCTTTGCCGCGTTCCTTTTGCGCTCCTCAATCCACGGCAGCAGCGAAATACCCGCCGCACACAACACCAACCCGCCGACCACAGCGAACAGACCGAATCCGATTTCCCGTACCCACGCCCCGCCCACCACCGCTTCGTTTCGCCGGGCAATGCCCGGAAACATCGACGAAACGCGCAGGCCGTCGTTCGCGGCCGCGCTGCAATACGTCTTCGTGAACGCGACAAACTGTTCGCGGCTGATGTTCGAGGCGGCCGACCGCGAATACACCGGCGACCCGGCAGGCTGCCACGTCGTATCGTACTGCTGCGTCTGTCCCGCGCCATAGCGGAAGACGGCGCGCGCCTCCCATGTCACACTGGATTTGCCATATCGCAGAGACAACTCACATCGCTCGACAATGGCGGGGACGTGAGGCCACGCACGAGCGCGAACGAGGATGGCCGAATTGATCGTGGCAGCTGCACCCGCCAGCACGAGGAAGCCACCGGCGAACAGAAGAATGGCCGACCGAAAGCAGCGCAGTGCGTATTTCACTGGAATATGGCTGGATTCAGTAGTCTGTCCGCCCGGCGACCGGCTCGTTGATACTGCGGAGCAGATGGGGCCTGCGCAATCCGCGGCACGAATCTGCCGGTATCCTGCCCCGGTTCGCCATGTCGCGGAATCGCCGCCTACTGCCCCACCCGAAACTCGATCCGTCGATTCCTCGCCCGTCCCTCCGCCGTATCATTCGGCGCAATAGGCTGATCCGGCCCAACCCCCGTCGTCGTCATCTGCTGCGGCGGAATGCTCTTCGTGATCAGATACCCCTTCACCGCATCCGCGCGCGCCTGGCTCAGCGCGATGTTCGACGTCCGGTTCCCCGAGTTGTCGGTGTGGCCGATGATGTCGACCGTGCGGTTCTGCAACTTCGACAACGCGGCCGCCATCTGATCGAGAATCTGCCTGCCTTGCGGCGTGAGCGTCGCGCTGCCCGTCTCGAACTCGATCGTGCGGTTCGCGAGCGTCTGGTCGAGCAGCCCCTGCTCGGACGCCGACACGCGCAGCCCGTTCTTGATCGTATACGTCGGGTTCAGCGTGTTCGCCATGTCGCTCGCGAGCTGCTGGCGCTGCGCCTCGTTGTGCACCTCGCCCTTCATCTCGATCTGCGTGCCGTTGATCTTCAACTGCCCCTTGCTGATCTGCTTGAGCTGCGCGCCGAGCAGTTTCTGCACGTTCGCGCTCCAGTTCGGCGGCGTCGCGACGTCGCCGACCTCGATCTGGTCGACCACGTTCGCCGCGCCGTAGGTGTCGCGCAGCTTCTGCAGCACGGCGGCCTTGGTCGCCTCGTCGGGCACCTTGCCGCCGGCCACCACCTGGCCGGGCGTCGCGTTCGCGGGCGGCGGCGCGATCGTGTCGGCCGTGCCGTGCACCACCGTGCCGGACACCGCGGCCGGCGCGGCGGCGGGATTGGTATTCGCGGGCAGGGCGGCGGTCGCGACCGTGCCGTTGCCGACCGGCGTGACGGTCGCGCCGCCCATGTTCTGCGCATAGGCCGCGCCGCTGCCGATGAGGCCGGCGGCCACGAGGGCGGCCACGAACGGCGACAAGCGCGCGCGGCGGACGTGAATCGTGCGTTGCATCGCGTCAGCCTCCGATGAACGCTTCGCGGAATGCGTCGATGGCGACGCGCAGCGAGAGTTGCGGTTGGTCGAGGTAACTGACGAGCTTGCTGATCTGGTGATCGTTTTGCGCATGGGCGTCGATCCACTCGGGATCGTCGATGTCGATGTTGTGGGCGGCGTAGGTTTGCGGGTCGACGACGCTCAGCAGCGTCTTCGAAGACGCGCCGTTGAAGCCGATGATCAACCGCTCGCGCTCGGCGATCGTGCCGATGAAGATCGCGAGCTCGAAGTCGGCCTGCGCGACGAACGGTGCGATCAGTTCGAGCCAGAACGCGGCGACGAGGCTGCGATAGAACGGATCGACCGGCAACGGCAGCGTGAGGCCGCGCTCGATGTGCGACGAACCGCTCTGCATCACGGGCCGCAACAGCGAGCCGAGTGCGAGCATCGCACCGCGCAGCCGCACCGGATGGCCGCTTTCGAGCAGCATCTGCTGCAAGCCGTACAGCGACTGGTGTTCGATGAAGTCGTTGAAGGTGCCGTCATGCGACGTGCCGGGGCCGCCGACGTCGATCGGCACCTGCGTGTCGCCGAGCGCCTGCAGCGCGCCGGGCGGCTCCTCCTTGGCCAGCAGCGGCGAGATCTGCGCGGCGACGCGCGACCACAGCCGCGCGAACGCGAGCGGGCTGCGCGCGAGGAACGCAAGCGGCCGGTCGACTTCCAGCGCGGTCGCGCCAAGGAACGGGAAGCGGCGCATCGACACGTCATGGCTCGCGACCATGTGGCCCGCGATCGCGAGCTTGCTGCGCGAGCCGAGGAACGCGAAATGCATCGGCTTCGCATCCTCGTAGACGATCTTCCAGCGCGGATCTTCCGCGAGCAGTTCGAGCGCCTGCGCGATCCAGCGATCGAGCGTTTGCAGCAACTGCGGATTGTGCGGGCTCTTCACGAAGTCGCCGCGCGACGGAATCTTGCCGAAGTAGGCGATCTGCGCCTGAACGGTTTGCGTCATTGCGCCCCCTGTGCATTCGTTGCGGTGGCGGCCGTGACGGCCGGTGCCGCGGCCGGCACGCCCGTGCCGGCCTGCGTCGCGTTCTGTGCCGCGCCCGCGCTCGCGTCGGCGACCGACGACGGCAGCTGCAGGCCGCGCAGGCTCTGCTGTTGCGGCTGATCGCCGCCGCCGCTCGTCGGCTGCGACGTGCTGATGATGCGCATCGTCACCGACACGTTCACGCTGCCCTGGACCCACGTGAGGTCGAAGGTGCCGTCCGGACGGCGCTTGCGCTGCGCGGAGTTGATCAGCTTCTCGAGACCGTAGCGGCCCGGCTCGTTGACGAGCTGCACCGTGCGGCCGTCGAAGGTCGTCGCGGACAGCGTCGCGCCCGGCGAACCCTGCGGGTTCGGCCATACGAAGTTGGTCCACTGCGGCGGCGTGTTGCGGTAGCGCAGTTGCTGGCCGTCGATCGCGATCGTGTATTCCGTCGTGCCCGTGCTCGGCTGCGGCAGGATCTGGAACACGGTCTGCGGTTCGGCCGCCGCGGCCGCGCCGCCCGCGGCGCCGCCGGCGAGCGGGGCGACCCAGCGCGCGAAGCCGCTCGTGAAGTCAGGCGTGAGGCCGATGCCCATGTCGCCCCACGTGCGGGCCGCGAGCGTGTCGCCGCGGCGCACCGCGAGCGGGCCCAGCGTCGTGCCGACGAACTTGGCGATCGCACCGTCCGGGCCGAACACCTGCGCGATTTCGCCTGCGCCGGCCTCGACCTTCGCATTCGCGGCGAACGGGTACTTCGTCGCGAGCGAGCTCTGGAACGGCTGGTAGACCTGCGCGTTCCACACCTTGTTGACTTCGGCGCTGGCCGGCTGGATCACCACCGAGAACGCCTGCATCAGCGGGCGCACCAGCAGCGGACGCAGCGACTTGCGTTGCGAATCGGTGAGGCCGGTCAGCATCTGCTCGTCGACGAACTTCAGCGAATCGGCGAGTTCCGAGCCGTTGCCGTCGAGCGTCTGCTGCATCAGCTGGCGCGCGCCGGGGCCGGGGTCGCCCTGGTTCTTGATCACGTTGAAGCGCGTGCGCACCTTCGACAGCGAGTCCATGTAGCCCTTGAGCATCGACGTGCCGTCGTGCGTCGCGACGATCCGCGCGAGCCCGATGAACTCCTGGCCGATCGGACCCATCGGCACCTCGGCCGGATTGCCGTTGATGTCGATGTTCGCGGCCGCCATCTGGCCGGCCTGCGAGCGCGTGAACAGTTGCTTGACCCAGTTCACGACACCCGTCTGCGCCTTCTTGATCGCCACGTTCGCGAGCGACGGGTTGTCCCACGACGTCTGGTCGTACGCGGTCTCGAGGATCTTGCGGATCGGCGAATCCTGCGGGTCGCCGAGGCGGTTCATCCCGTCGACGGCCTGGCCGAAGCTGGTGAAGCCTTGCACCGCGATGCCCTGCATGAACTTCTGCCAGTGCTGCGCGTACTCGGTCTTGTACATCCCGACGAGGGTCTTCTGGATCTGCTCGGGGCTGCCTTCCAGCGTCAGGTCGTCCTGCGTCGACGTGTTCAGCACCCAGTCCTTCGCCTGCAGCTCCTTGGTCGCCGCGTCGCGGATCGCCGGCTGCACGTAGTCGAACCAGGCTTCACGCGTGAACGTGCCCGGAATCGCGTAGCTGCCGGCGACCAGTCCCTGGTTGCCGTCGCCGACGATGCGCGCGATGGTCATCGGCGCGAAACGGGTCGACGCACGCGCCTTGATTTCCTCATAGACGCGCTGGCGGGCCGGCATGCCGCGCACGACGCGGCGCAGGTTCTCGCGGGTCTGGTCGACGAGCGCGAGGTTCGCGTCGATCATCGGCCAGTCGTCGTCGGTCACGCGCGACAGATAGAACGAGATCATGCGCTCGGCGCTCTTGATCATCTCGTCGCGCGGCATGTTGCCGCGATTCGTCTCGAGCCAGCCGCGCCAGAAGCGGGCGAGCTGGTCGGTCAGGTGCGCCTGTTCGACGTGACGCTTGTCGGACAGCATCAGGTAGGTCTTCAGCGCGTTGTACGCGTCCTGCACGTTGGTCGGCGACGCGTCGCTGTAGAGCCCGCCCTGCGGAGCAGCCGGCTGTTGCGGCGCGGCGGCCGTCGCGGCGGATGCGCCTTGCGCGGCGCCGGCCGGCGGTGCGGCGCCCGGCGGGTTCGTCGAGACCGGCAGCGCGCCGCCCTGCACGGCACCCGATTCGGGCGGGCGCGTCATTGGCACGAGCTGCTCGGGGTGCGCGTTCACGTCCTTCATGAACGACGCCAGGTTCTGCGAGACCGGCGCGAGCAGGATCTGGCGCACGCCGTTGTAGTACTCGGTCAGCAGGTGCTGCTCGAGACGGTCGCCCTGGTACAGGCCGAGCGATACCGACACCGGCTTGTCGCGGCGGAACTGCTCGAGCTGTTCGATCCGGTCTTCCAGGATGTCCATCGCCTGCAGGCGCGACTGCAGGTCGTTGCGGCCTTGCTGAAGGCGCGTGACGTTGTCGAGGTCGGCCTGCACGTTCGCGACGAGCTGCTGGTTGCCGATCGTCGACCAGGTCCAGCCGCCGAGCGCGAGCGCGAGGGCCGCGACGAAGCCGAAGAAGGTCGCGTAGCGCAGCCGGGTCTTGGTCGGGCTCGCGAACTGGCGCACGGTCTGGCGGTCCGCGAAGATCACCTTCGAGAACAGGTCGCGCAGGAAGAAGCCGTTCTTCGAGAACGCGCTGTGCGGCTTCGGCAGCGCGTTCGCGTCGAGGCCGAAGCGGTGCGCGATGCGCTGCGCGGCGGCGCTGTTGGTTTCGCCTTCCTGCAGCGCGCTGGTGAAGTAGAAGCCGCGGAAGATCGGCTTGTACTGGAACGGGTTGTTCTCGAACAGCGTCGCGAGGAACGCGCGCAGCGACGGCTTGATCGTCGAGAATTCGAGCGGGAAGCTCAACTGGCCCGGCGACAGCTGGTTGCCGCGCGACAGCGACAGCTGCGCGACGCTGATTTCCTTCAAGCCTTCGTACAGCTCCTCGAAGCGCTCGTCGAACAGCGCGACGACGTCACGCTTCTCGTCCGGTTCGTAGGGCAGGGTGGCGCCCCACACGCGGTCGTACTCGTGCTTGTCGCTGCTGCTGAAGAATTCGGTGAAGCCGGTGATCAGGTCGGCCTTCGTGAACATCACGTAGACCGGCGCGAACACCTCGAGCTTTTCCGTGAGCTCCTGAACGCGCTGACGGAGGTTCTTCGCGAGGTTGATCGCAAATTCGGGGCGGTTGCCGGTGAGTTCGGCGATGCTCGCGGTGACGATGATGCCGTTGATCGGCGCCTTCGGACGGTAGCGTTTCAGCAGGCCGAGGAAGCCGAGCCATTCGCTGCGGTCTTCCTCGTGCACAGAGTAGCGGCCGGCCGTGTCGAGCAGGATCCCTTCGGTCGTGAAGAACCAGTCGCAGTTGCGCGTGCCGCCGATGCCGTGGATCACGGCGCTGTTCTTGTCCGCGAACGGAAACTGCAGGCCGGAGTTCAGCACGGCGCTGCTCTTGCCCGCGGCCGGGTTGCCGATCACGATGTACCACGGCAGTTCGTACAGCGCGGAGCCGCCCGACACCTGGCCGATCTTCGACGTCTTGATCGTCTTCACCGCGTCGGACAGGCGCGTGCGCAGCACGTCGAGGTCGGCGGTCTTCGCGTCGGGCGCGAGCGCGGCCGCGGCCGGCGCGGCGATCTTGCCGGTTTCCGCCTGCTCTTCCAGCACCTGGCCCAACTGCTGGTTCGCGCGCTTCACGCGCCAGCGGCGCCACAACGCGACGGCGAGCCACAGCACGAGGATCGCCGCGAAGGCGGGCGCCGCCCACAGGAGCGGCAGCTGCAGCATGTCGGCGACGATGAAGAGAATCGCCGCTAGCGCGACGATCCCGACAATCGAGAGCGTACGCGGATGAGTCAGCACGTTGAGGATGCGTTGCATAGGACGTTCAGGTTCCGGTGCGATTCAGTGAGGCGACGCTGGCGCGCCGAGCGGCAAGGGTGGCGCTGCGATGTGTCGCCATGCTGTCAAGCGGGATGAAGGGGGCTGGCATCAATGCGCCCGCGGCATCGGAGAAGGCGCGCGCAATAACGAAAGGACGCTGTGAGAATTAAAACGGATGCGGCGGCCTGAAAAAATCGCGCAACGGAATGCCCGATCGATTGCGCCGCCCAAGTCGTTTCCTGCCGGGTGATTAAAAAGCCCCATGCCGCCCTCATTATTTCTTGTTCGGCAGCCTGACTAGCTGCCGCGTCCCAGTTTAAAACCGGGTTTATGGTATTCCACGTGCCCGAGATCCATCATCTTCCATCGGCCTCCCCAGGTCAGGCCGACCTGCTCGGCGACCTGGCCGTACAGCTGGTAGCCGCGCATCGCCCAGGGATCTTTCTCGGAAATGACCAGCTTGCCGTCGCGCAGGAACGCGTTGTCCGCCGCCAGCCCGAACTGGTGATAACTCTGGAAGGCCGCCGCATTGGTCACGTTGGTGCCCATCTGCGCGAGCCGGTTCTGCCGTTCCGGGCTCCGATAACCTTCCAGCAGCGCCATCTCGTAACCATATTGTTCGTGCATGATCTTGTAGACCAGCAGCAAACGCGTACGGAAATCGGGATCCAGCAGGTTCCAGTCGCGGCTCGCATCCTTCAGCGCCGGCCGCACCTGTTCGACTTCCTTCGTGGCAAAGACTTCCGGCGGCAACGGCGGCGGCGGCACGAGTTGTTCACCCTGCAACAGCGCGGCGATCTTCTCGTCGGGCACGCGCGCCGTGTCGTCGTACTGAAATAATTGCCGACCGCGTAACGCAATGGCCACCAATGGCGGCGTCGCAAGAATACCTGCCGACACCATAATCATCAAGCGCCGCCGAACCAGTAAATTTTGCACACCACTTAATGCGCCGCGCGTCGCGGTTGCCGATTTAACAATTTGACTGCGCGTGCGTGCGGCGCGATCGTTCGCGCGGCGCGTCAGGCGGCCGTGAAACTGGGCGACCGATTCGAAAACGGTCGCCCGGATACCCGGTAAAAGCAACAGGGCCGCGACCGCGACGGCAAGGGCGAAATAGGCGACGAGTGCGACGGCAATCAAGGAAATCCCCGGAAATTGGAATTGATTGTGTTTTGCAATGCTTGCTCTTAGAATCAGGCTGCTTTGAGAGGCCGGGCTATATTATCGCGGTGAATTAAACCAGGATTCAATGAGACGCTGAATGAGTGCGCCGGAAAATTCAAATTCGAAAACCCCGCCCAGCCTGCTGTCCGATACCAAACCGGCAGGCGAGGGCCGACCTCAGCAATCGCGCATTCTCGCGAATCTGGAAGGACGTGTCACGCCGCCAGCCGAGGCGCCGCGCCGTTCGCTGAAGGCGCCGATCGCGGCCGTCGTCGCGCTCGTGGTCGCCGTCGGCGGCTGGGGCGCGTGGCGCTGGCAGCAGCAAGCGGGCGAGCAGGCCGTCGTGCCCGCCGCATCCGTGCCGGCACCGGCGAAGGCCGAGGCGGCCAGCGGCGCCGCCGTGCAGGTCGCGCAGAATGCAGCGTCGGCCCCGCCCGCCGCGCAACCCGCGACGATCGTCAATGACGATGCCGCGTCCCAGACCGTTGCGTCCGCATCCTCTGCGTCGGGCGCGGACAGCAGCCGCTTGTCGCGCGCGCTCGCGAGCGGGGCCGACGATGCGTCGGGCGCAGCCACGGCAGGCGCCGCCGCGACGACGGCCGCCGCAGCAGCAGCGGCGACGAAATCGGCGAAGGCCGACACCGCGAAGGGCGACAAGGTCGCCGCGCGCGGCAAGGCCGATGCGAAGGCCGAAACGAAGGCAGAGGCCCGCAAGCATCACAAGGAACAGCAGGCGGAGCTCGCGCAGGCGAAGAAGCGTCGCGAAGCGACGACCCGTACCGCGAGCGCGAAGGCGTCCGGCAAGGACGACCCGGATGCGGATCTGCTCGCCGCGCTCGTCGCACGCACGAAACCGGCCGACAAGAAGGCCGCCGACCAGAAGGCGCAGGCCGTGCCGACCAGGACCGCCGCCACGACGGGCGGTGGTTCGCTCGCATCGCGCGTGAAGGATTGCTCGGAGCGCGGTTTCTTCGAGGATCAGCTGTGCCGCTGGCGTGTCTGCGACGGCCACTGGGGCAAGGATCCGGCCTGCCCGACCGCCGCGCAGTCGGAGCCGCGGCAGTAATCCGCGGCTTCGCGCCGGCCCGCTGATTGCACATGCGCCGCCCAAAGGGCGGCGCGTTGCTTTTTGGGATAGGCTGACGAGGCCGAGACGGGCGTATGTGACAGTGTCGCGAGAGCGTCACATCCGTCGGGCATACGTTTCGTTTTCATATCCCGGCGCGGCGCGCGCCGCACGACCTTCGACACGATGGACCTGATCGTACAGACTTACGGCGCCGATACGTCCGGCATGGTGTGCGGATTCCGCTTCGTCCCGGGCGGCTCGGGCGTGATGCTCGACGCCGAAGCGGCCGCTGCATGGCTGCGCACGTGCCGCGAGCGCGAGGCGACCGCATCGGACGATTTCGTCTGGCTGCACTTCAATCTCGCGCACGGCGCGAGCGAGCGCTGGATGCGCACGCACCTCGGGTTGCCCGACAGCTTCTTCGAATTCCTGCACGAAGGGTCGCGCTCGACGCGCATCGAGCAGGAGGACGGCGCATTGCGTGCGATCGTCAACGACGTGATGTTCAATCTCGAACTGACGCCGTCGGAAATCGCGACACTGTTCGTCCACGTCGAACGGCGCATCATGGTCACCGCGCGGCTCAAGCCGCTGCGCTCGGTCGACACGCTGCGCGCCGGCGTGCGCGACGGCGAGCGGTTCCGGTCGCCGGTCGAACTGCTCGTGCACCTGCTGCACGACCAGGCCGACCTGCTGATCCAGATCATGCGGCGCACGAGCGTCGACGTCGATCGCATCGAGGATCGCTTTCTATCGCAACGGCTCACGTCGAATCGCGTCGAACTCGGCGCGATGCGCCGCACGTTGACGCGCCTGCAGCGCATGCTGGCGCCCGAGCCCGGCTCGATCTTCCGGCTGCTCGCGAAACCGCCCGCGTGGCTGCATCCCGAAGACGTGCAGGAGCTGCGCGAGTCGACCGAGGCGTTCTCGCTCGTACTCGCCGATCTGTCCGGGCTCAACGAGCGGATCAAGCTGTTGCAGGAAGAGATCGGCTCGCGGCTCGACGAGCAGAACAACCGGACGCTGTTCACGCTGACGCTCGTGACCGTGATCGCGCTGCCGATCAACATCGTCGCGGGCTTCTTCGGGATGAACGTCGGCGGCGTGCCGTTCTCCGAGAACAAGCACGGCTTCTGGCTGATGGTGCTGCTCGTCGCGGGCTTTACCGCGCTCGCCGCGTGGTGGGCGTTTCGTCGGCGCGACGATCGCTAGGGCGTGAACACGCCCTAGCCCTCCGGTGCGGCGCGAGCGATACCGACAAAAAAACAGGCCCCGCATGCGGGGCCTGCCGAAGGACGTGACGACTTGAACGCCAGCCGGCGCCGCGAACCGCGCGGCACCGGCCGGCCGGACAACGTTACTGAACCAGCGTCTTGCGCGGCTTGAACATGCCCTGATAGCGCAGCGACGGACGTTCCTTCGCCGTCGGCGCGATGCCGCCGAAGCTCGGCGTCTGGCGCAGCTTCATCGCGGCCGGCGAAGCGACCGAGCCGATCGACGTCGAACGCGAAGCCGGCGCGAGGTTGTTCGCGACGAGCAGCGCAGCCTCGCTCTTCAGGTTCGCGAGCAGCACCGGGTCGGTCGAGCCGTTGACCTGCGTGAGCAGGCCGCTCCACGCGGCGTCGCTGTAGTTCACGACGTAGTAGTCGAGGCCGCTCGGATCCGCGACCACGCCCGTGCAGCCGTCGATCCGCGTCTGCGCCTGCGTGTCCTTCAGCGCGAGCGTCGTGTGTTTCGCGAGACCCTGGCCGTACGCGATCGTGATCGGTACCGTCCACTGCAGGCCCGGATACGCATTCTTGTTCGGGAACGGCTGCTGTTTGAGCGTGACGATCGTCTGGTTCTTCGTCATGTCGCACTGCGTATCGAGCGAGATCAGCGGCACGCCCGTCTGACGCACGTAGCTGTCGCCGATCGGGCCGACCGGCTGGCCGCTCGCCTTCGACAGTGCGTCCCACAGGCGCTTCGGCGTGCCGTTGCCGAACGAGTAGTCGACCAGATACTGCTGCAGGCCCTGGCGCAACGTCTGCTCGCCGAGATAGTTCTCGAGCGTCTTCAGCACGTGGCCGCCCTTGTCGTACGTGAACGCGCTCGCGCTCAGCACGAAGTCGTTCGACGCCCAGTCGTTGAAGTTCGGCGCGACCGGGAACGCGTTCGGGCCGATGTCGCGATTGATCACGCGGTACTTGTTCTTCACCTGGTCGAGCCAGCTGAACTCGTCGGGGAAGAACTGGATCGTCGTCTTCGTCTCGAAGAACGTCGCGAACGACTCGTTGAGCCAGACGTTGTCCCACCAGTCGGTCGTGACGAGGTCGCCGAACCACTGGTGCGCGACTTCGTGCGTCAGCACCTCGTTGCCGTAGTGCGACATCGGCTGGCCCGGCTGCGGCAGGATGTCGTCGGCGAACTCGAGGATCGACCCCCAGTTCTCCATCCCGCCGAAGTTCAGGTCCTTCTGCTCCTTGAACGCGTCGTTCGCGGCGACCGTATCGAACTTCGTCAGCGGCAGCGGGATGCCCGTGTAGCGGTAGTAGTAGTCGAGCGCCTGCTTGGTGCGGTCCATCGCGGGCTTCGCCCAGTCGCTCATGCCCGGCGGCGTGAACACGCGCAGGTGCAGGCCGCCCTTGCCGCCCGGCAGCGGGCTCGAGAAATCGTCCTCGTAGGTATCGAACATGCCGCCGCCGAAGAACAGCAGGTACGACGGCATCGGCGGGGTCTTCTCGAACTGCACGAGCTTGTAGCCGCCGCCGACGTTGGTCGCCGGCTTCTCGGCCGCATTCGACACGACGCGCCAGCTTTGCGGCACTTCGGCCGTCACTTCATAGGTCGGACGGAACGCCGGCTCGTCCCAGCCCGGGAACCACTGGCGCGACAGGTTGGTTTCGCCCTGCGTGAGGATCGCGCCGCTCGTCTTGCCGTCGGTGCCCTTCAGGTCGACGCGGAACACGCCTTCCGCGGCCGAGCAGCCCGGATACGGATCGTCGCCGCAACTGCCGCCCGTCTGCGTGGCCGGATCGTCGTACGACTTGAAGTTGATGATGCCCGACCACTCCATGTGCAGCGAATAGGTGCCCGGCGCGATCGTGCCGGCCGCGGGGCGCAACTGGTAGAAGTCGCCCTTGTCCTGCGGCGTCGCGATCAGCTGGATGTTGCCCGGCTGCAGCGTGATGCGGCCGTTCGTGAACTTGATCCGGTGGCCGGCGATCACGATGTTGTTGACCGGCTTCAGCACCTTGATTTCGACGTCGGCGCGCCCGTCGAACGCGTTCAGCGCGTCGTTCGGGCGGAACCACAGCCGGTAGTTGACCGGTACCACGGTGTCCGGCAGCTCGACAGGCGACACGCTCTTGTCGACGTTGGACGGGCCCGGCGGCGTGTTGGCGGCGGGCGACGAACCCGAGTGCGGCGCGCCGGCCGAGCTGAGTGCGGAAGCCGAGCCCACGCCGCCGTCGTCGCCGCCGCAACCGGCGAGTGCGAGTGCGGCGACCAGCGGCAGATAACGCATCTTGTGAATGTTGATCGACATGACTGAAACCTCGATTGTTGAAAGAATCGTTCAGTGCTGCGAAAACGCCGGCAAAGACAATCCCTCGCCGTTAATCAGCGGCGATGAGAAATGCCAATGGCGGATTATTCGAAAAGACGGTCGGCCGACTACGTGAAGGTAATCATCGTTTACTGCCCCCTCTGTGTTTCCGGATGTCGGTTAACTTGCCGGTTCAAAATGGCCATGCGCGTGTTGTACTGAATTGATTTCGCGCGCACGACACACGGCCGCCCGCCCTGCACGGGCGTGCATTCCCTTTGAACCGACGACCCACGGGGCTGGCCGTACCAGGCCGCAGGACGGAAGGACGGCGTGTCGCCGTTCCGTAAAATCGCCGTCATGCGGCATCGAGGTTTGTCGGCCTGCTCGAAGGATGCGTAAATATACTTGATGGTTTTGGGTAAAGGAAACGAAAAAATTAGAAGGTGGCTCAATTGAAGTTTTCGTGTGCCATTGAATGCCTGGAGGCATTAATTCACTTTCCGTTTGGCTGCCTCTTTCCGTAGTTTTAATCTATTAACGATCTCGGTGCTACGCGAAAACTACGAACCTCGGTGTGACGCGGCGCGCTCGGTACAATGCATCGACGACCTGTCGATCGATTGCCGCAAGGAGGCCAGCCGATGCCACGAGCCCTGTTCCTTATCGCGCCGCTGCGTGCCGCGCTGCTGCTGTTCGCCGCCGCCTTCGTGCTCGGCGGTTGCGCGGGCTTCACGCGCGAGCCCCTGAGCGTGTCCGTCGCCGGGCTCGAGCCGCTGGTCGGACAAGGCCTCGAGATGCGCTTCAGTCTGAAGCTGCGCGTGCAGAACCCGAATGACGCGCCGATCGAGTACGACGGCATTTCGGTTGCGCTCGACCTGAACGGCACGCCGTTCGCGAGCGGCGTCAGCGATCGCTCGGGCGTCGTGCCGCGTTTCGGCGAGGCGGTGATCGACGTGCCCGTTTCGGTCTCGGCGTTCGCCGCCGCACGGCAGGCGTGGAACCTGCCCGGCGCGGCGGCCAGCGGCGAGCTGCCCTACGCGCTGCGCGGGCGGCTCGCGGGCGGCGTGCTCGGCAGCGTGCATTTCCGCGACGCGGGCACGTTGCGCATGCCGCCGACGCCGGGATGGGGCGGGTAGATGTGCTGTTAACGTCGGCTAAATGTCACGAAAAGTTGATGAATTAACAGTCTTCAACAGTTCGCTTGGGCGGAAGTTCGATTTTGATGGTTACGGCTCCTACACTGGTCAGTGTCCGAGGGTCGGACGTTCTTTTAGGAGAGTAACCACATGGCTGCAAAGTTCGAGATCAAAAAGGCGACGAACGGTCAGTACTTCTTCCATCTGAAGTCCGCGAATGGCGAGATCATTCTGGCGAGCGAGCGGTATGAGGAGAAGGGCGGCGTGCGAACCGGCATCGCTTCCGTCCGTGAGAATGCGCCGTTCGACGAACGCTATGAGCGCAAGATCGCGCACAACGGCGAGCACATGTTCAACCTGAAGGCCGCAAACCACCAGGTTATCGGTACGAGTGAAACGTACAAGAGCACCCAAGGTCGCGACAACGGGATTGCTGCCGTCAAGCGCGACGCGGCTGCCGCAGAGACTTTCGATCTCGCCTGATAGACGATCGTGCCGCGGCAAACGCCTTCGGGCGGGCGCCGCGGCCCACGTTTTGCGAGGCCGGACAAAGCGCGGTATGGTGTCGTCCGCGCGGTGAATTCTCGCCGCCTGTCTGAAGCCAACCGTAGCCGAGCTCGCGTGACCGATTTCCCCGTTTTCCACTGGACCGACGCCGACGGCGCCGAACATGCCGCGCGCTGGCGCTCCGAAGCCGGCGTGCAGCCGCCGAAGCGCGCCGTGCCGGCCGACGACCGCCTCACCGCCGACGCCGCGTACCGCCTCGCATGCGAGGGCACCGCGCTCGTCTGGCAGGGCGACTTCCAGAATGCGCGCCAGCTCGTGCAGGCGATGGCCCGCCGCGTCGAACGCAAGCCGAAGAAGGCGAAGGTCGCGGCCGGCGCCGACGCATTCAACCTGCACCGGCTCGCGCAATCGCAGCGCGCCCGCACGCTCGGGATGCTGCTGATTCCGCTCGATGCCGACTACACGATCCCGCTGCGCCGTGCGCCCGACGTGCGTGCCGCGTGCGAGGAAGCGTACGGGCCGGGCGGCGCGCCGTCGGTCGTGTCGCTGCGAGAACTGCTCGGTCTCGTCGGCGCGCACGAATGGCGCAAGAAGGGCGTGCCGATTCCGGCGCTCGGAGGCGCGCCGATCCATCCGCATTACGGCGTGTTTTCGCCGGTGCGCGGCGAATACGTCGAACTCGTCGCGCGTGCGCCGCTGCCGGCGACGTCGCTCGCATTCGACATCGGTACGGGCACCGGCGTGCTCGCGGCCGTGCTCGCGTCGCGCGGCGTCGAGCGCATCGTCGCGACCGACCAGGATCCGCGCGCGCTCGCGTGTGCGCGCGAGAACATCGCGCGGCTCGGCCACGCCGATCGCGTCGACGTCGTCGAAGCCGACCTGTTTCCGGCCGGCCGCGCGCCGCTCGTCGTGTGCAACCCGCCGTGGGTGCCGGCCCGCCCGAGCGCGCCGATCGAATACGCGGTCTACGATCCCGACAGCCGCATGCTGCGCGGTTTCCTCGCCGGGCTCGCCGACCATCTCGAACCGGGCGGCGAAGGCTGGCTGATCCTGTCCGATTTCGCCGAGCATCTCGGCCTGCGGCCGCGCGACACGCTGCTGCAATGGATCGACGAAGCCGGTCTCGTCGTGCTCGGCCGAGAAGACATCCGCCCCGCGCATCCGAAGTCGACCGACGCGGACGATCCGCTGCACGCGGCACGCCGCGCCGAGGTCACGTCGCTCTGGCGTCTCGGCGCACGGGCCTGATCGCGCATTTTCGGTAAACTGTCGCCATTCCTCACGAATTCACGCCGCCGGGCCGTGGTCACCCGACCATGGCCCGGCGCCGCTTCACGATGTCGAACAAGACCCACGAAATCCGTCCGGAGCAGTCCGTCGAACTGCTGAAGGAACTGCACATCCTGACCCGCGACGGCAAGCTGAACCAGGACAGCCGCCGCAAGCTGAAGCAGGTCTATCACCTGTTCCAGTTCATCGAACCGTTGCTCGCGAGCGTGCAGGGCGACAAGGGCGCCGTCACGCTCGTCGATCACGGCGCCGGCAAGTCGTATCTCGGCTTCATCCTGTACGACCTGTTCTTCAAGCTGCAGCCGGGGCACGGCACGCCGGCGTTCGCGTCGCACGTGTACGGCATCGAGACGCGCGAAGAGCTCGTCACGCGTTCCGCCGAACTCGCCGCGCGACTCGGGTTCGGCGGGATGTCGTTCCTGAACCTGTCGGTCGCCGATTCGATCAGGTCGCCGAAGCTGCCCGAAACGGTCGATGTCGTGACCGCGCTGCATGCGTGCGACACGGCGACCGACGACGCGATCCGTTTCGCGCTCGCGAAGCGCGCGCAGCACATCGTGCTGGTGCCGTGCTGCCAGGCGGAGGTCGCGGGCGTGCTGCGCAGGAACAAGGGGAAGTCGCTCGCGAATGCGCTGACGGAAGTGTGGCGGCATCCGCTGCATACGCGCGAATTCGGCAGCCAGATCACCAACGTGCTGCGCTGTCTGCAGCTCGAGGCGCACGGCTACCAGGTCAGCGTGACCGAGCTGGTCGGCTGGGAGCATTCGATGAAGAACGAGCTGATCATCGCGCAGTACAAGAACCTGCCGCGCCGCAAGCCCGGCGAGCGGCTGAACGAGATCCTCGGCATGTTCGGGCTCGCCGAACTGAACGAGCGCTTCTTCGTGCCGGCGCCCGCGGCCGCGCACGGCGAGGCGGTCGAGCCGGCCGCAGACTGAGGCCGACTGAGGCCGACTGACGCGCGCGGCCCCTCAGCCGCGCGGTGACCGGCCGTCGCGCGACGCGTCAGACGTCGTCGCCCGGCCGGCGCATCCATTCACGCCAGCCGTCGTGGCCGAGGCGGCGCAGCGTTTCCTGGTTTTTCTCGTAGATCGCGGACGCGTCCGGAAACGCGTCGACCGCGCGCGCGATGCTGTCCTCGCGCAGCAGGTGCAGGATCGGATACGGCGCGCAGTTCGTGTAGTTCTCGATGTCGTCGGCTTCGCTGCCTTCGAACCGGTACTCCGGATGGAAGCTCGCGATCTGCAGTACGCCGTCGAGCCGCAACTGCCGCACGAGCCGGTCGGCGAAGAACAGCGCATCGTTGTAGTCGACGAAATCCGCGAACGCGCGCGGATAGATCACGAGCGTCGTGTCGACCTGCTGCGGATCCGCCGCCTCGAGCGCGCGCAGCTCGGTTTCGAGGTCGGCGAGTGCGTCCTCGAGCGTCGTCGCTTCGCTGATCGCATAGCGCACCTGTTCCTTCACATAGACGCTCTTCGCGAACGGGCACAGATTGAGCCCGATCACCGCGCGCGCGAGCCAGTGCCGCGTGGCGGCGAGGATGTCGTCGTGCGAGTCGGGGCGGGGATCGGTCATGGCGAAGGCAATCGGGCGAAGCGGCAGCGAGGGCCGCATTGTAGCTGGAGCGGAGCGGCGGGGTTCGGGCGTGCGCCGCGCGTCACGCGCAGCCGGCTTCGATCAGCTGCGTGACGAGCGCAGGCGCGGTGCCGATCGGCGTTTCGCCGTGCCGGTAGGTCTGGCTGGCCGCGTAGATGCCTTCGACCACCAGCGCGAGCGCATCGGCGAGCGCTTTCGGCTGGCGTGCGCCGGCGCTTTCGCACAACTCGACGAGCCGCTTCATCAGCTGTTCCTTGTTCTGCGCGACGCGCTCGCGCGCCGGGTGCGACGCGTCCGGGAATTCGGCCGCGACGTTGACGAACGGGCAGCCGCGATAGTCCTTCTGCGTCGCGCGTTCCGCGAGATCGACGAAATACTGGATCAACTGCGCCTTCGGCTGGCCCGGATGCTTCGCGACGCTCGAATCGAAACGCTCGAAGAAACACGCATCCATCCGTTCCAGATACGCGAGGATCAGCTCGTCCTTCGACGAGAACTGCCGGTACAGGCTCATCTTGTTGACACCCGCGCGTTCCACGACCGCCTCCACACCGACCGCGCGCACCCCTTCCTTGTAAAACAGCTCCTCGGCGGCGCGCAGCAGGTGTTCCTGCGCCGCGGCCGCGGCGATCGGCCGGCGCGTGCGGCGTGCTGGCGGCTTGTTGACGGCCTCGATGCCCGACATGATGACCCTCGACTGCGTGATGGATTGCTTGACATGTTACCGACTGGTAACTACGATCGCAACCAACTTGTGACCGAGCGGTAACAATGCCGAACGGATCGACAGACAAATGCCAGTATCGGCCCGGGTCAGCCGATGCAGCGTGCGGCGGAGGTGGCCTGGTGGTGAGGCGGGGCGGGCGCGCGGGCGCCGCGCCGCCAACTGGAGAGCGACAACATGAACTGGGCAGTGACACGAATCGGCGGGCGCTTCCACTACGGATGGCTCGCGGCGGCGGTGGTTTTCCTGATCCTGCTGGCGGCGGCCGGCACGCGCGCGACACCGAGCGTGCTGATGGTGCCGCTCGAGCGCGAACTCGGCTGGAGCCGCGCGGCGATTTCGCTGGCGATTTCGGTGAACATCGCGTTGTACGGCCTGACGGGCCCGTTCGCGGCCGCGGCGATGCAGCGTTTCGGGCTGCGGCCGACGATCCTGACCGCCTTGGTGACGATGAGCGTGGGCGTCGCGCTGTCGTCGATGATGACGCAGAGCTGGCAGATGGTCGTGATCTGGGGGCTGATGGTCGGCTGCTCGACCGGCGTCGTCGCGTTGACGCTGTCGGCAACCTTCGTCACGCGCTGGTTCCATGCGCGGCGCGGCCTCGTGATGGGCATCCTGACCGCGAGCACGGCCACCGGCCAGCTCGTGTTCCTGCCGATGCTCGCGGCGATTGCGCAGCGCCACGGCTGGCGGCCGGTCGTGCTCGTCGTTGCGGTGGCGGCCGCGATCGTGATTCCGCTGGTCGCCTTCCTGCTGCCCGAGCGGCCGGCCGACGTGCAGCTGCGCCCGTACGGCGAGCCGGCCGATGCGCCGGCCGCGCCCGACGCGACGAAGGAGAACCCGCTCGCGGTCGCGTTCCGTACGCTGCTGATGGCGAGCCGCTCGCGCGACTTCTGGTTGCTGTTCTTCAGCTTCTTCATCTGCGGCGCGAGCACCAACGGCTATGTCGGCACGCACCTGATCGCGATGTGCAGCGACTACGGGATGACCGAAGTGCAGGGCGCGTCGCTGCTCGCCGCGATGGGCGTGTTCGACCTGTTCGGCACGACGCTGTCGGGCTGGCTGTCCGACCGCTACGACAACCGCATGCTGCTGTTCTGGTACTACGGGCTGCGCGGGCTGTCGCTGATCTACCTGCCGCATGCGTTCGGCATCGATTTCTTCGGGCTGCCGCTGTTCGCGATGTTCTACGGGCTCGACTGGATCGCCACCGTGCCGCCGACCGTGCGGCTCGCCACCGATGTGTTCGGCAAGGCCGCGGCGCCGGTCGTGTTCGGCTGGATCGTCGCCGGCCACCAGCTCGGCGCGGCGTTCGCGGCGCTCGGCGCGGGGTTGCTGCGTGCGAGCCTTGGCACCTATACGATCGCGTCGATGATCTCCGGCGGGCTCTGCATCGTCGGCGCGCTGATCGTGCTGCGGATCAACCGCGGGCGGTCGCGCGCGGCCGCGCAACCGGCGTAAGGGCGACGACCGTGGAGGTGACCGGCTCGCCGAGCCCGGCAAGCGGGCTCGGCGCTACTGATAGTTCAGCGTGAACGTGGCGAGCGCGTTCGCCGTGCCGGGTGTGACGGTGGACTCGGTCTGGTAATAGCGCGCATTTAGCATGATCGTGTAGTTGCCGCCTTCGATGAACTGCGGCGTGAAATCCACCGGCATGAGCGTGTTGTACGTGACAGGCGTGCGATCGGCCTTTGCGATCTGCAGGCCGATGCCGGTCGCCGTCGGCTTTCCGGCCTCCGGTTTCAGCGCGATGATGCCTTGCCGAGAATTGATGATCGGCGTAACCGGCGTAAGCATATAGCGCAGCGCGACGTTCGACGTGAACGCGGGGCAGTTTTGCAGCGCGATAGGGATAGGCTTCCATGGCGTGGCGGAGCCCGGGCCGGTGAACGTGCGCTCCTTCAGGAACGTGCCCATGTCGACGGCGACGTCCGGCGTATTGCAGGTGCCCCCCGTGATCGCGGTCGAGCCGGTGACTGAATAATTGATCGCGTTGAGCCGGTTCGAGCCGTAGTACATCCTGATTTGGGGAAGTATGGACGCATTGATTTTCCCCGGCTTCACGTCGCCGATCTTGATCAGCACGATGGCGACCGAATGGTTGAAATCGGCCTTGGTTCCCTGCCCCGGGCCCAGCAGGAAGTCGATCGTGCCGGATGGCACATAGGCGGCCGCGCTCGGCGTGCCGGCGAGAAACGCGATACCGACTCCGTCCAGGCCGGTCTTGAACACCTTGCCTGCGTAGCTTCCTTGACTCCAGGAAGCGAGCTGGCCGCCGCTCGCCTCGAAACTGGTCTGCTCGGTTTGCTTCGTGTCGGACAGGCCGGTGCAATTGCCCTGGGACCCGCCACTGTAGTACAAGTTTCCGCGATAGATGACTTGCCCGATCGCAATGTCGCGTCCGGTAAAGACGGTCGACGGCAGCGAAATGGTGTCGTTTCTGGCCGAGTTGCCCGGCGCGAACGAACACGTGCCGGCAAAGCCTTCTGTACTGACGGCCGCCGCGATCATGAGGAGCGCAACGTGCAGCAAGCAGCCTGTTCGGGAACGCCATTCAGTTTGGACGGTTAATTTTCGCATAGTGGAAATTACTGCGGATGCATTGGCGGTCACGCGCGATGAATGTGACGCAATGGGCGGGCGTGAAACGCGACTTGCCCCGGAGAGGGGCGGGCGTTGTACGCCAATCGGGATATGACGGGTGGCCTGCTCTCGTGCGCATGAGGCCGACAAGGCTCTATTTTTGCGAATTGCCGAGATTCACGATATGGGACGAGTACTAAATCGTGGTTTTCCGTGGAGCGGGAAGGCACCGATGAACCCCCGATCAACCCTTTGCGTGCGCCGGCTCGAAGCCGCCTGCCTTTTCATGTCTCGGGATAAGCTTCTACGCGGCCGACCGTGCGGGAGTCGCCGCGAACGGTTATTCTTGTGCGTTCATGAGGCGACCCCATTTCCGACTTCACGAGGACCGCATGTCTGTCAAACCTGCTCCCACCACTGTTTCGATTCACGACCTGATCGCGGGCCGCTGGAGCCCGCGCGCGTATTCGGACGAGCCGATCAGCGCCGCCGATCTGCACACGGTGCTCGAAGCCGCGCGCTGGGCGCCGTCCGCCTACAACGCGCAGCCGTGGCGCTTCATCGTATTCGATCGCACGCAGGACGAAGCGGCGTTCAAGCGCGCATTCGCGACGCTGGTGCCGTTCAACCAGGCCTGGAACGCGCCGGCGCCGGTGCTGATCGCCGTGACTTCGCACACGCTCACGCCGAAGGGCGAGCCGGCGTCGACCGCGCTGTACGACGCGGGCGCGGCCGCGATGTCGCTGGTGCTGCAGGCGCACGCGCTGGGCCTTGCCGCGCACCAGATGAGCGGCTTCGATGCGAAGGCGTTCCGCGACGCGTTCGAGATTCCGGCCGACGTCGCCATTCCGGCGCTCATCTCGCTCGGCCACTACGGCAACGTCGACAAACTCGATCCGGTGCTGCGCGACCGCGAAAAGGCGCCCCGCACGCGCCATGCGCTTGGCGAGGTCGTCTATGCGGGCGCATGGAAGAAGGGTTTCGAAGCGGCAGCCTGATTTCTCGGGCAGGCGGCGGGGTGCGTGTGGCCCCCGACCGCACCTGTCGCGCCCGGCGCGTCCGGTCTCCGCCCCGGGCCGGTTGCGCCGTACCGGTGGCCGGCCCCGGTTGTGATCCGGCGGGCTTCATGTTAAAAAGCCCGTCCTTTCCGTTTTCCGCGCCGGCCATGCTGCGGCACCTTCCGATGACTTACTGCGCGATCGATTTCGGCACGTCCAATTCCGCCGTGGCGCTGCCCGACGGCGATGGCATGCGCCTCGCGCCCGTCGAGGGCGATCACCTGACGCTGCCCACCGCGATCTTCTTCAACAACGACGAGCAGACGGTCGAATACGGCCGTGCGGCGCTCGCGTCGTATATCGACGGTTTCGAAGGCCGGCTGATGCGCTCGATGAAGAGCATCCTCGGTTCGCCGCTCGCGGAAACCACGACCGACCTCGGCGACGGCAGCGCGATGGCGTACACGGAGATCATCGCGCGCTTCCTGACGCACCTGAAACGCAAGGCCGAGGCACGCGCGGGCGCGCCGATCGGCCGCGCGGTGCTCGGCCGGCCGGTGTTTTTCGTCGACGAGGATCCGCGCGCCGACCGCCTCGCGCAGGACCAGCTCGAAGCGGCCGCGCGGTCGGTCGGTTTCACCGACGTGCATTTCCAGTACGAACCGATCGCGGCCGCGTTCGACTACGAGTCGCGCCAGCAGGCCGAACGACTCGTGCTGGTTGCCGACATCGGCGGCGGTACGTCGGACTTCTCGCTCGTGCGTGTCGGGCCGGAGCGGATGGCGCACCTCGAGCGCAAGGACGACGTGCTCGCGCACCACGGCGTGCACGTCGCGGGCACCGATTACGACCGCCGGGTCGAACTGGCGGCGATCCTGCCGGCGTTCGGCTACCGCGCGCTCGATCCCGAGGGGCGCGAGCTGCCGAACCGGATCTACTTCGACCTGGCGACCTGGCACCTGATCAACACGGTCTATACGCCGAAGCGGCTGGGCGAGTTGAAGCTGATGAAGCATCTGTACCAGGATGGGCGGCAGTACGACCGGCTCACGCGCGTGGTCGAACAGCGGCTCGGGCATGCGCTGATGGCACGCGCGGAAGAGGCGAAGATCGGCGTGGCGGCGGGCGGGGAGACGATGATCGACCTGAACGACGTGGAAGAGGATCTGCAGATCGCGTTCGACGCCGACCGCCTCGTTAATGCGAGCGTCGACGACACCGCGCGCATCGTCGACGCCGCGCGCGAAACGGTGCGGCTGGCCGGCGTTGCGCCGCGCGACGTCGGCGCGCTGTATTTCACCGGCGGCTCGACCGGGCTCGCATTTTTGTCGGGTGCGCTGGCCGGCGCTTTCCCGGACGCGCAACCGGTGTTTGGCGATCGCCTCGCGAGCGTCGCGACGGGGCTCGGCATTCACGCGCAGCGGCTGTTCGGCTGAACGAAAATGAGCCGCGCGGGCGGCGGCCGCATCGCTGTCGCACCGTAAAACAAAAAGCCCCGCCGAAGCGGGGCTTTTTTACACGAAATAATCGCGCCGAACTTAGACCGGACGGATGTTCGCAGCTTGCAGACCCTTCGGGCCCGTCTTCACTTCGAATTCAACCTTCTGGTTTTCTTGCAGCGTCTTGAAGCCTTCGACGCGGATTTCCGAGAAGTGCGCGAACAGATCGTCGCCGCCGCCTTCCGGGGTAATGAAGCCGAAGCCCTTTGCGTCATTGAACCACTTGACGGTACCGGTTGCCATGTTACTTATTCCTAAAAAGATAAAACGGGGCCGAGGCCCATGGGGTGCGGAAAATCAAGGAAGGGGGTAATAGGACCAACCGGAGTACCGTTGATGGGCGAACTACGAAAGAACCAATTCACTCGCCGCTTGAAATCCTGCAACGTTATTTATACGGCTAATCGATCGCGGGGTCAACCGGATTTCCATGCACTCAGGGTTATTGCGGAGTTGCGGTTTACAAACCTTGCGAACGACGCGAATTTTTTGTAGGGGGAGAACGATTTTGGCGCCATCTTGCAGGTGCAACCGTTAAACTACGCGCCGCTGGACGGGTTGCCCCGATCGGGTAACCCGTCCCCCCAAAATGACGCGCGCGGTGCTGTCCGAGCCGATCCCGGACAGCTGGCCGACCACGCTTTTTGAGACACAGGAGAGGATGTGAAGAGTTCTATTCAACGGAACATCGGCCCGTTTGCACTGATGCTGACGGGGCTGGGTTCGATTATCGGCTCGGGCTGGCTGTTCGGCGCCTGGAAGGCCGCGAAGATCGCCGGTCCGGCGGCGATCTGCGCATGGATTATCGGCGCGGTCGTGATTCTCGCGATTGCCCTCACGTACGCCGAACTGGGCGCGATGTTTCCCGAGTCCGGCGGCATGGTGCGCTATGCGCGCTACTCGCACGGTTCGCTGGTGGGCTTCATCAGCGCATGGGCGAACTGGATCGCGATCGTATCGGTGATCCCGATCGAGGCGGAAGCGTCGATCCAGTACATGAGCACGTGGCCGTATCCATGGGCGCACGCGTTGTTCGTGAACGGCGAGTTGACGACACCCGGCCTGCTGCTGTCGGCCGTGCTGGTGGTCATCTATTTCATGCTGAACTACTGGGGCGTCAAGGCCTTCGCGCGTGCGAACACCGCGATCACGATCTTCAAGTTCCTGATCCCCGGCCTCACGATCCTCGGCCTGATGCTGACGAGCTTCCACTCGGAAAACCTCGGCACCGCATCGAACGCAAGCTTCGCGCCGTATGGCTGGTCGGCCGTGCTGACCGCGGTGTCGACGAGCGGCATCGTGTTCGCGTTCAACGGCTTCCAGAGCCCCGTGAACCTGGCCGGCGAAGCGCGCGATCCGTCGCGCAGCGTGCCGTTCGCGGTGATCACGTCGATCCTGCTCGCCCTCGTGATCTATGTGCTGCTGCAGATGGCCTACATTGGCTCGGTGAATCCGGTCGACGTCGCGAAGGGCTGGGAGCACTTCAACTTCTCGTCGCCGTTCGCGGAACTCGCGATCGCGCTGAACCTGAACTGGCTCGCGATCCTGCTGTATGTCGACGCGTTCGTCAGCCCGAGCGGTACCGGCACGACCTACATGGCGACGACCACCCGCATGATCTACGCGATGGAGCGCAACAACACGTTGCCGAAGATGTTCGGCAACGTGCACCCGATCTACGGGGTGCCGCGCCAGGCGATGTGGTTCAACCTGCTCGTGTCGTTCATCTTCCTGTTCTTCTTCCGCGGCTGGAGCTCGCTCGCGGCGGTGATCTCGGTGGCGACGGTGATTTCGTACCTGACCGGTCCGATCAGCCTGATGGCGCTGCGCCGCGCGGCGACCGACATCGAGCGTCCACTGTCGATTCCGCTGATGAAGCTGATCGCACCGTTTGCGTTCGTCTGCGCATCGCTGATCCTGTACTGGGCGAAGTGGCCGCTGACCGGCGAAATCATCCTGCTGATGATCGTCGCGCTGCCGGTGTACTTCTTCTTCCAGGCCAAGTCTGGCTGGAGCGGCTGGGGCGCCGACCTGAAGGCCGCATGGTGGCTGGTCGCGTACCTGCCGACGATGGCCGTGCTGTCGCTGATCGGCAGCAAGGAGTTCGGCGGCCATGGTCTGATGCCGTACGGCTGGGACATGGTGATCGTCGCGGCGATTTCGCTGGTGTTCTACTTCTGGGGCGTGAGCACGGGTTACCGGACCCAATATCTCGACGAGCGCGAAGCGCATGACGAGATCCTCGAAGGGGTCGGTGTCTGACGCTTGCCTGCCACCGGAATCGGCGGTGGCGGAAAGCGCAAGAAAGCCCGCCCGAGCGATGCTCGGGCGGGCTTTTTGTTTGGGGTCGCCGGTTGTGCCTGTGCCGGGCGACTCAGCCGGCCGCGCTCGCGAACACGTAGTTCGTCATCGCAAGCACGCGCTGATACGTGCCGAGCGACTGGATGCCGAGCCGGTAGTCGTCGTCGGCCGCACCCAGCGCGGTGAACACCGGCAGCAGGTGTTCGTCGGTCGGATGCATCAGCACCGCGTGCGGCGCCTGGCGGCGATAGTCGAGCAGCGCGTCGACATCGCGCGCGGTGAGCTTGGCCTCGAACCAGTCGGTGAACTCCGCGACGCGCGGGTCCGCATCCTCGGGCGCCGCGCCGAAATCGGCGGCGCGCAGGTTGTGCGTGATTTGCCCCGAGCCGATCACCATCACGCCTTCGTCACGCAGCGGCCGCAGCGCGCGGCCGAGCGCGAAGTGATGGGCGGCGTCCGCGCGCGGCTGGATCGACAATTGCGCGACGGGCACGTCGGCCTCCGGGAACATCAGCAGCATCGGCACCCACGCGCCGTGGTCGAGGCCGTGCTCGGTCGTCGCGGTCGCGATGCCGGCCGCGTTCAGCAGCGCCGCCGCCCGTTCGGCGACCTCGGGCGCGCCCGCTGCCGGATAGCGGATCTCGTACAGGGCGCGCGGGAAGCCATGGAAGTCGTGGATCGTTTCAGGATGCGCGGCCACGCTCGCCACCGGCTGCTGTGTGCCCCAGTGTGCGGACAGCATCAGCACCGCGCGCGGGCGCGGCAATTCGGCACCGAGGTGCGTGAACGCGCTGGACGGCAGCGTCGGGTCGATCGGCAGCGTCGGCGCGCCGTGGGACAGGTAAAGCGAAGGCAAGCGATTCATGGTGGGGAGCCTGCAAAAGGGTTTGCCTGTGACTATAGGCGCGCACCGCGCATTGATAAATCGGCCGCGAGGAATTTAATTGAATCTTGTTGGTTGTTAATGCGGGTGCTTCTGTGTGCACGAGGGCCTGCGACGCTTGAAATGACCAGAGCGAGCCGGAAGGCGGCTGAATCGACGACGATGCGTGAGGAACGGCGCGAAAGCGCCGACGAACAGCTTACTGTGCGGGCCGGATCCCGGCCCATGGCGTCGTCATCGGCGCACTGAGCGCGAACAGGTCGAGGACGCGCATGACGGTCTGGTCGACGAGTTCCTCGATCGTCTTCGGCATCGCGTAGAACGCGGGCAGCGGCGGGAACACGATGCCGCCCATTTCGGTGACGGCGGTCATGTTGCGCAGATGCGCGAGGTTGAACGGCGTTTCGCGCACCATCAGCACGAGACGGCGGCGCTCCTTCAGCGTGACGTCGGCCGCGCGCGTGATCAGGTTGTCCGACAGCCCGTGCGCGACGCTCGCAAGCGTCTTCATCGAGCAGGGTGCGATCACCATTCCGTCGGTCGCGAACGAGCCCGACGCGATCGTCGCGCCGACATCGCGCACCGAATGCACGACATCCGCACGGCTTTCGACTTCGGCCTTCGACAGCTTCAGTTCATGCTGGATATTGAGCCAGCCGGCGTTCGAAACGAGCAGATGCGTTTCGACGCCGCCGGCGGCGCGCAGCAATTCGAGCAGCCGCACGCCGTAGACCGCGCCGGTGGCGCCGGTGATCGCGACGATCAGCCGGCGTGGCGGCGCGCTGGGAGATGCCATCGGGAAGGGGACGTTACGCGGCGGCGAACAGTTGCTGGAGTTCGCCCGACTGGTACATCTCCATCATGATGTCCGAGCCGCCGACGAATTCGCCCTTTACATACAGCTGCGGGATGGTCGGCCAGTTCGAGAATTCCTTGATGCCCTGGCGGATTTCGTCGTCCTCGAGCACGTTGACCGTCTTGAACTGGTCGACGCCGCAGGCTTTCAGCACCTGCACGGCGCGGCCCGAGAAGCCGCACATCGGGAATTGCGCGTTGCCCTTCATGAAGAGCACGACCTGGTTTTCGTCGACGATTTGCTTGATACGTTGTTGGGTGTCCATGACTGACCTTGCGTTTGCGGGGCGTTGGTACGAAATGATAGCGGATTTCAACCGGTCGGGCCGGCCATCAGCCGGGCCGGCGGCCGCCGGTCGTGCGTTCGATCGCGGCCAGATCGGCGCGCGATTCGACCGCGACGAAGCCGCGCGACACGAGCAGCGCGCGCACGGCTTCGGCCTGGTCGTAGCCGTGCTCGATCCACAGCGTGCCGCCCGGTTTCAGGTAAGCGCCGGCGCCCGCGACGATCGTGCGGATCGCGCTCAGGCCGTCGGCGTCGTCGGTAAGCGCGCCGCGCGGCTCGAACCGCAGGTCGCCCTGCGCAAGGTGCGGATCGTGCTGCGCGATGTACGGCGGGTTGCTGACGATCGTGTCGAACGCGAGCGCCGGCTCGAGCGCGGCGTACCAGTCGCTCTGCAGCCAGTGCAGCGCGCCGCCGGGGCGGCGCGCGTCGAGCAGCTTGTCCGCGTTGCGCCGTGCGACGTCGAGCGCGGCCGGCGAACGGTCGAGCGCCCATACGCGTGCGTCAGGCCGTTCCGCCGCGATCGACACGGCGATCGCGCCGCTGCCGGTGCCGAGATCGAGCACGGCCGGATGCGGCCGTCCGTCGATTGCGTCGAGCGCGGCTTCGACGAGCAGTTCGGTTTCCGGGCGCGGAATCAGCACGTCGGGCGTCACATCGAACGGCCGGCCGAAGAATTCGCGCATCCCGACGAGCTGTGCGACCGGCTCGCCGGCCACGCGGCGCGCTTCGAGCACGCGGTAGCGCTCGATCGACGCGGGCTCGAGCGGGGCGTCGCCGCGCGTGATCAGTTGCGTGCGGGTCCAGCCGAGCGCATGCGCGAGCAGCACGCGTGCATCGACCGCGTCGAGCGGCGACGCGCGCAGCAGGTCGTCGGCGGTGGTGTCGGGCATCGCGGCCTCAGTCGGTGTCGCCGAGCGACGCGAGCAGTTCGGCCTGGTGCTCGGTGACGAGCGCGCCGATCAGTTCGTCGAGATCGCCGTCCATCAGCGCCTCGAGCCGGTACAGCGTCAGGTTGATCCGGTGGTCGGTCATCCGGCCTTGCGGGAAGTTGTACGTGCGGATCCGTTCCGAGCGGTCGCCCGAGCCGATCAGGCTCTTGCGCGTCGCCGCTTCCTTCGCATGCTGCTCGTGATACTGCTTGTCCTTGATGCGCGCGGCGAGCACCTTCAGCGCGCGGTCCTTGTTCTTGTGCTGCGAACGGTCGTCCTGGCATTCGACGACGATCCCGGTCGGGATGTGCGTGACGCGCACCGCCGAATCGGTCTTGTTGATGTGCTGGCCGCCCGCGCCCGACGCGCGGAACGTGTCGATCCGCAGGTCGGCCGGATTGATCTCGACCTCGCCGATCTCGTCCGCTTCCGGCATCACCGCGACCGTGCATGCGGACGTGTGGATGCGCCCCTGCGTCTCGGTGGCCGGCACGCGTTGCACCCGATGGCCGCCCGACTCGAACTTCAGGCGCGAGTACGCGCCCTGGCCGGCGATCCGCACGATCACTTCCTTGTAGCCGCCGAGATCCGACGCGCTTTCCGACATCATCTCGACCTGCCAGCGCTGGCGTTCCGCGAAGCGCAGGTACATGCGCAGGAGATCGCCCGCGAACAGCGCCGATTCGTCGCCGCCGGCGCCCGCGCGGATTTCGAGGAAGATGTTGCGGTCGTCGTTCGGGTCCTTCGGCAGCAGCATCTTCTGCAACTCGCCTTCGAGGCGGACCATGCGCTCACGTGCGCTGCGAATCTCGTCTTCGCCGAAATCGCGCATCGATGCATCGGCGAGCAGCTCCTGTGCGGCCGTCTCGTCGTTGCGCGACTGGCGCCACAGCGCGTACTGCTCGACGACCGGGCCGAGTTCCGCGTGTTCGCGCGTCAGCCTGCGGTACTGGTCGAGATCGGCCGTGACGTTTTCGCGGCTCAACAGGTCGTTCAGTTCGGCCAGCCGGGTAGACAGCTGGTCGAGCTTGCGTTGCATGCTCGTCTTCATGGTGTGGAGCGGCGCTCCCGGGCAAGGGTATTCGGAAAGGATAGGCCGGCTCGCGGCCGGCGGCAGGGCACCCGGGCCGGCGCTAGTGGCCGGACGGGTCGTTCGAGCGCGGCGCGTGCTGGTAGAAGCCGCGCATCAGGTCGATCAGCGAATCGCGGTCGGCGCCGTTCACGCGGTTGAGCGCGCTCGTCGGGCCGTGGATCAGCTTGTTGGTGAGCGCCTGCGACAGCGCTTCGAGGACGGCGGCCGGATCGTCGCCGCGCGCGAGCAGCTTCTGCGCCTTTTCGACTTCCGCACGGCGCAGCGCGTCGGCCTGCGTATGCATGTGACGGATCACCGGCACGACGCTGCGCGTGTCGAGCCATTGCATGAAATTCTGTACACGCGTCTCGATGATCGTCTCGGCCTGCGCGACCGCGGCCTGGCGCGACGCGTTGCCTTCGCGCACGATCGCGCCGAGATCGTCGACGGTGTAGAGGAATACGTCCTTCAGCTTGCCGACTTCCGGCTCGATGTCGCGCGGCACCGCGAGGTCGACCATGAAGATCGGCCGGTGGCGGCGCGCTTTCACCGCGCGCTCGACCGCGCCGAGGCCGATGATCGGCAGCGTCGACGCGGTGCACGACACGATGATGTCGAACTCGTGCATCCGCACCGGCAGGTCCGACAGCGGCATCGCTCGGCCGTTGAAGCGTTCGGCGAGCCGCTGGCCGCGTTCGGCCGTGCGGTTCGCGATCACGAGCTCGCGCGGGCTCTGCGCGGCGAAGTGCGTCGCGCACAGCTCGATCATCTCGCCGGCGCCGATGAACAGCACGCGCTGATCCGACACCTTTTCAAAGATGCGCTGCGCGAGACGGACGGCGGCGGCGGCCATCGACACCGACTGCGCGCCGATCTCGGTCGTGCCGCGTACTTCCTTTGCGACGGCGAACGTGCGCTGGAACAGCTGATTCAGATAGGTGCCGAGTGCGCCGGCTTCCGTCGCGGTGCGCACCGCGTCCTTCATCTGGCCCAGAATCTGCGTTTCGCCGAGCACCATCGAATCGAGGCCCGACGCGACGCGGAATGCGTGCCGCACCGCTTCAGACTGCGGCAGCGCGTAGACGTGCGGCGCGAGTTCGTCGACGGGAATCCGGTGGTACTCCGACAGCCAGCGAATCGCCCCCTCGCGTGCGGCCCGATCGTCGGTCGCGCAATAGAGTTCGGTGCGGTTGCAGGTGGAGAGGATCGCGGCTTCCGGTGCATTGGGCGCGTGGGGGCCGAGGAACACGTTCTTGAACGTGACGAGAGCCGGCTTGATTTGCTCGAGCGGAAACGCCACGCGTTCGCGCAGGGCGACAGGCGCAGTGTGGTGGTTGATTCCGATCGTGAGGAGTTGCATATCGAGGGCTATCGTTTAGCCCCATATTATAGCGTTTCGGCGATTTCCTCACTCGCGGCATACCGGGCATCAGCGTGGCGCGGCCTCGAATTTGGGGGCTCGATCGGTACGCGGTCAAGCTGATAGCCGTAGCCGTAGAGCGGCAGAAGCCGGTAGCCGTGCTCCGGGAGCAGTTGCAGCTTGCTGCGCAGCCGGGACGCATGGGTGTCGAGCGTGCGCGACTTCATGTCGCGGCGGCAGGCCCAGACGGTTTCGAGGATATGGGCGCGCGATACGGGCCGGGACAGATTCGCGAACAGCAGCTGCGCGAAGCGGAACTCCTTCGGCGTGAGCGCGACGACCGCGTCGCCGAAGCGCACGAGGCTGTGAGTCGCGTCGAATGCGTATTCTCCATACATTTCGCGCGAGCGGTTCGGCGGCCGCCGCACGCCGGCGCGCCGGCTCAGCGCATTGACGCGTGCGAGCAGCTCGGGTCCGCTCACCGGGCGCACGAGGCAGTCGTCGGCGCCAGCGTGCAGGCACGACACGACTTCGCTTTCGCGCGGCAGCTGCATCACGGCGATCGCCGGCAGCCCGGGCAGGATCGCCTGCGCCCGCGGAATGACTTCCTCGGCGGGCTGATCGCCGGCCCAGTTGCCGGTGATCAGCATGTCGCAGGTATCGGTGGCGAGCCACTCGAAGAACGCCGCGCTGGACGGAAACGCGTGACATACATGACCGCCGGCAAAGAGCAGGCGGTTCAGGAGCGCAGCATGACGCGCCTCCGGATCGATCAGGGCGATTCGCATGAGGATTTCTTCAATACGGCTGCCGGTGCGCGCTTGCCATAACGTCGGGTCGGCCCCTACACTCGAATGTTCGCGGCGCCCGGCTGGTCTCGGGTTCGATGGATGAATCGATGCTAGCCGCTGGCAACGTTCACGCCTATGGGACGAATCTGAATTTATAGAAGGCGTCGAATGAACTGGTTTGGAATCCTTGTCCTGGGAGCGGCCGTCGGGCTGTTCGGCCGGTGGCTGCATCCGATGCGGCGCACGGGCCGGCCGGCATGGTGGATCGTGGTGCTGGTCGGCATCGCAGGCGCCGCCGCCGCGCGCATGGCCGGCAACCTCTCTGGACTGTTTTACGATGGCGAAACGCTCGAATGGCCGGTCTGCACCGGTGTCGCGTTCCTCGCCGTAGCCGTGACGGTCGCCCTGTCGGCCCGTCGCGAAAGCGCTCAGGTGAAATCATGAATGCCCGTCTCCCCGAAGTCTCGCCGGTGCCGGCCCGCCTCGCGCTGCTGCGCGGCGCGATGGTCCGCGAGGATCTGGCCGCCTATCTCGTGCCGTCCGCCGATCCGCACCTGTCCGAGTACCTGCCCGAGCGCTGGCAGGCGCGCCGCTGGCTGTCCGGTTTCACGGGCTCGGTCGGCACGCTGGTCGTGACCGCGGATTTCGCGGGCTTGTGGGTCGACAGCCGTTACTGGGTGCAGGCCGAGGCCGAACTCGCCGGCACGGGCGTCCAGCTGATGAAGATGACGGGCGGCCAGCAGAGCGCGCCCCACGTCGACTGGCTCGCGCAGAACGTGCCGGCCGGTGCGACGGTCGGCGTCGACGGCGCCGTGCTCGGCGTCACGGCGGCACGCGCGCTGACGGCCGCGCTGAGCGGGCGCGGCATCGCACTGCGCACCGATCTCGATTTGCTCGACGCGATCTGGCCGGAGCGCCCCGGGCTGCCGGGCGACGCGGTGTTCGAGCACCTGGCGCCGCAGGCCGACACGACGCGCGCGAGCAAGCTCGCCGAAGTGCGCCGTGCGATGCACGCGCAGGGCGCGCAATGGCATTTTGTGTCGACGCTCGACGATCTCGCATGGCTGTTCAACCTGCGCGGCGCCGACGTCAACTTCAACCCCGTGTTCGTCGCGCACGCGCTGATCGGCGCCGATCGCGCGACGCTGTTCGTCGCCGACGGCAAGGTGTCGCCGGCGCTGGCCGCGTCGCTCGCGCGCGACGGCGTCGAAGTCCGTGCGTACGACGCGGTGCACGCGTCGCTCGCGGCGCTGCCCGACGGCGCGACGCTGCTGATCGATCCGCGCCGCGTGACGTTCGGCACGCTCGAGGCCGTGCCGGCCGGCGTGAAGCTGATCGAGGCGGTGAACCCGTCGACGTTCGCGAAGTCGCGCAAGACGTCCGCCGAGATCGAGCACGTGCGCGTGACGATGGAGCACGACGGCGCCGCGCTTGCCGAATTCTTCGCGTGGTTCGAGCAGGCGGTGAACCGCGAGACCATCACCGAGCTGACGATCGACGAGCAGCTCACGGCCGCGCGCGCACGGCGCCCCGGCTACGTGTCGCCGAGCTTCGCGACGATTGCCGGCTTCAACGCGAACGGCGCGATGCCGCACTATCGCGCAACGCCCGCATCGCACGCGACGATCGCCGGCGACGGCCTGCTGCTCATCGATTCGGGCGGCCAGTACACGACCGGCACCACCGACATCACGCGCGTCGTGCCGGTCGGCACGCTCAGCGACCTGCAGCGCCGCGATTTCACGATCGTGCTGCGGTCGATGATGGCGCTGTCGCGCGCACGCTTTCCGCGCGGCATCCGCTCGCCGATGCTCGATGCGATCGCGCGCGCACCGATGTGGGCGGCCGGGCTCGACTACGGCCACGGCACCGGCCACGGCGTGGGCTACTTCCTGAACGTGCACGAGGGCCCGCAGGTCATCTCGCACTACGCGCCGGCCGAGCCGTACACGGCGATGGAAGAAGGGATGATCACGTCGATCGAGCCGGGCGTGTACCGACCCGGCAAATGGGGCATCCGGATCGAGAACCTGGTCGTGAACCGCGCGGGCGGGCAGACCGAGTTCGGCGACTTCCTCGCGTTCGAGACGCTCACGTTGTGCCCGATCGACACGCGCTGCGTGCTGGTCGAGATGCTGCATGACGAAGAGCGCGCGTGGCTGAACGCGTATCACGCGACCGTGCGCGAGCGTGTCGGCCGGCACGTGAGCGGCGACGCGAAGGCGTGGCTCGACGCGCGCACGCAGCCGATCTGACGCAACACGCGATACCGGCCGCACGACGGCCGGACCATGACCGAGAGGGCAACCGATGGCAGACACCGCAGTGATCGTGATCGACATGCAGCGCGGGCTGGTGCAGCGGGCGCGGCCCGCGTACCGGCTCGACGACGTCGTGTCGGGCATCAACCGGCTGACGGCGGCCGCGCGCGCGGCGCACGCGCCCGTGTGCTTCGTGCAGCACGACGGCGATGCGGACGACGACATCGTGCCCGGCACGCCCGGCTGGGAACTGCATGAGGCGTTGATCGTCGGAGGCGCCGACTGGCGCATCCGCAAGCGGATGAGCGATTCGTTCCACGACACGCCGCTTGCCGCGCAGCTCGACGGCCACGGTATCCGTTCGGTGCTGATCTGCGGCTATGCGACCGAATTCTGCGTCGATTCGGCCGCCCGCCGCGCGGCACTGCTCGGCTACCGGACGACCGTCGTCTCCGACCTCCACACGACGAACGAGCGCACGCACCTGTCGGCCGCGCAGATCGTCGCGCATCATCACTTCGTCTGGGAAAACAATACGCTGTCGGGCAACGCGGTCCGGCCGCGTCCGCTCGCGGACGTGCTTGCAACGGAGTTCGCATGACGATCAAGGCCGTGGTGTTCGATTTCGGCGGCGTGCTGATCGACTGGAGCCCCGACTATCTGTACCGGCAACTGATTCCGGATGAAGCGGAGCGCCGCTGGTTCCTCACGCACGTGTGCGCGATGGACTGGGTGATCCGCCAGGACGGCGGGCAGACGATCGACGAGGGAACGAGCGAGCTCGTCGCGAAGTTTCCGGAGCACGAGGCGCTGATCCGCGCGTTCTACGCACGCTGGCACGAGATGATCGGCGGCGTGCTCGACGAAGGCGCCGCGCTGGTCGACCGGCTCGACGCGCAGGGGATACCGCTCTTCGGGTTGACCAACTGGTCCGCGCAGACCTTTCCGTATGCATGGGACAACTTCCCGGTGCTGCGGCGCTTCAAGGATATCGTCGTGTCGGGCCGCGTGAAGCTCGTGAAACCCGATCCGGCGATCTATCGCGAAATGCACGCGCGGATCGATCCGCATCTGCCGGGCATCGCGCCGCACGAACTCGTGTTCATCGACGACAACGCGAAGAACGCGGCGGCCGCGACGGCGCTCGGCTGGCATGGCATTCATCACACGAGCGCGGCAGCGACCGAGGCGCGCCTGCGCGAACTGGGCGCGCTCGCGTAGGCGGCCGAGCGACAGCCGGATAAAAAAAGCGGGCCGGCGGCCCGCTTTGTCGTGTTGCCGATCCGGCGGCGGCCGCTTTCGGCACCGGCCCGCGTTGCCGCAGTGCCGGTTGCCCGAGCCGCGCCGTTCAGCGGCTGATCGGCTTGTAGCGCAGGCGCTTCGGCTTCGCGGCTTCCTCGCCGAGGCGTGCACGCTTGTCTGCTTCGTATTCCTGGTAGTTGCCGTCGAAGAACGTGACCTGCGAATCGCCTTCGAACGCGAGGATGTGCGTCGCGATCCGGTCGAGGAACCAGCGATCGTGCGAGATCACCATCACCGAGCCTGCGAACTCGAGCAGCGCGTCTTCCAGCGCACGCAGCGTTTCGACGTCGAGGTCGTTCGACGGTTCGTCGAGCAGCAGCACGTTGCCGCCGGAGATCAGGGTCTTCGCGAGGTGCAGGCGGCCGCGTTCGCCGCCGGACAGGTTGCCGACGATCTTCTGCTGGTCGCCGCCCTTGAAGTTGAAGCGGCCGATGTACGCACGCGACGGCGTTTCGTACTTGCCAACCGTCAGCACGTCGGCGCCGCCCGAGATTTCCTCGAACACCGTCTTCGAGCCGTCGAGCGCGTCGCGGCTCTGGTCGACGTATGCGAGCTTTACCGTCGGGCCCATCACGACTTCGCCCGAATCCGGCTGTTCCTGGCCGGTCAGCATCCGGAACAGCGTCGACTTGCCGGCGCCGTTCGGGCCGATGATGCCGACGATCGCGCCGGCGGGGATCTTCAGGTTCAGGTTGTCGATCAGCAGGCGATCGCCGAACGCCTTGCTGACGTTCTTGAACTCGATCACTTCATTGCCGAGGCGGTCGCCGACCGGGATGAAGATTTCCTGCGTTTCGTTGCGCTTCTGGTATTCCTGGCTGTTCAGCTCCTCGAAGCGCGCGATACGCGCCTTCGACTTCGCCTGGCGGCCCTTCGGGTTCTGGCGCACCCACTCCAGTTCCTTCTTGATCGCCTTCTGGCGCGCCGATTCCGATGCTTCTTCCTGCTTCAGGCGCTCTTCCTTCTGGTCGAGCCAGCTGCTGTAGTTGCCCTTCCACGGAATGCCGTGGCCACGGTCGAGTTCGAGAATCCACTCGGCTGCGTTGTCGAGGAAGTAGCGATCGTGCGTGACGGCGACGACGGTGCCCGGGAAGCGCACCAGGAACTGCTCGAGCCAGTCGACCGATTCGGCGTCGAGGTGGTTGGTCGGTTCGTCGAGCAGCAGCATGTCCGGCTTCTCGAGCAGCAGCTTGCACAGCGCGACGCGGCGCTTTTCGCCGCCCGACAGGTGCTCGATCTTCGCGTCCCACGCCGGCAGGCGCAGCGCGTCGGCGGCCACTTCGAGCTGCTGCTCCGGGCTGCCGCCGTCGCTCGACGCGAGGATCGCTTCGTATTTCGCCTGCTCGGCCGCGAGCGCGTCGAAGTCGGCGTCCGGTTCCGCATACGCGGCGTAGATTTCCTCGAGCTTCTTGTTCGCCTGGAACAGGTCGCCGAGGCCTTCCTCGACGGCTTCGCGCACCGTCTTCGTCGGGTCGAGCTGCGGTTCCTGCGGCAGATAGCCGATGTTCAGGTTCGGCATCGGCGTCGCTTCGCCTTCGATGTCCTTGTCGACGCCCGCCATGATGCGGATCAGCGTCGATTTGCCGGAGCCGTTCAGGCCGAGCACGCCGATCTTCGCGCCGGGAAAGAACGACAGCGAGATGTCCTTCAGGATCTGGCGCTTGGGCGGCACGATCTTGCCGACCCGGTTCATCGTGAAAACGTATTGGGCCATTTGGATGTGAAAGTCAGAATGGGTTGAGACTGCCTCGCGGCGCATGGGCATGCGTGGCGTCGGGTGATTCGGTAAGGAGCGTGCCGCGCGGGGCGCGGCGGTGTCGCCGCGGGTTGGCGGCGCGAGCGCGTATTGTACTTCGCCGCCGGCTGCCGCTGACACCGCGCCGGCCATTCGGCCGACCCGCGTTCACAGCCACGCGGCGACGCCGCCGTGCCCCGAACAGGTGCCGCGCCGATGGCGGCTGAAGCTGTACGTACCGTCGCGGCAGCGCGCGCTCGCGCCCTCGGGCACGCGGCCCGATTTCGAATGGGCCGGCGCATGGACGGTGTCGCCGTCGCGATTGCGGTACGTGTCGTGCCGGTCGAGGTCGGCTTCGTTGCCGTACCCGGGCGACGCGCGATACGCGTGCGCCATAGGCGGCACGGCGGCGCACGCGGCGAACAGCGCGGCGGACAGGGTCGCGATGCGCATCGCGCGGCGGAGCTGGGCAGGCATGGTCTCTCTCCGGATGTTGTTATCTGCTGTCGATCCCGGGCCGCATGTTAGCCGATCGGCTGAAGATCGGCGCCGCTGCGCCGAGGCGCGGCGACGCTAGGCCGCGCATCCCGACGCCGTGGAAAATCTGCTTCTGCGAGAATGGCAGGCGATCGTGCCGGCCAAATGGCGCGACGAAGGGGCACGCGGCGCGAACTGAGCATCCGGCGCGGCGCCCGCGCGGTGAACGAACCTCTTCGACGGAACGGGGCCGCCGCGATGCCCAGGGGGCACCATTGCCTTCGATTGCCCGATCTGGCCGCGCGCCCAGCGGATGCCCAACCGGACCAAGCGTTGCATCGATTCACCTCGATGCAACAAGTGGTTCCATCGAAATTCTTCAATTGGTTCTCAGTGAAGAACCGTTTGATGCTTACACTCGTTCGCTTCGAAGGCGGCTGACCGACAGCCGACGGAACGGGCGCACGCGATGCGCCGGCATCCCCGAGTGCCGCATCGCACCCGCAGCTTCGCAGACACTGCGTCGCGCACCGACCGAAACAGGCTCGATCCGGCTTCCTGCCCGCATGCCGCGCACGCGCGGCGGGCTGCCCGGTTCAACAACGACAACTCCCCGCGCCGCCTTCACGAGACCCCCGGTCGTACCGGAATCGTTTTTTGGAGAGAGACATATGAGTGGAAGCAACACCGGCCTCGGCACGGGCCTGAAGCAGCGTCACGTGACGATGATGTCGATTGCCGGCGTCATCGGCGCGGGCTTGTTCGTCGGCTCCGGCCACGCGATCGCCGAGGCCGGTCCGGCTTCGATCCTCGCGTATGCGATCGCGGGCGTGCTGGTCGTGCTGGTGATGCGCATGCTCGGCGAGATGGCCGTCGCGCATCCGGACAGCGGTTCGTTCTCGACCTATGCCGATCGCGCGATCGGCCACTGGGCAGGCTTCACCATCGGCTGGCTGTACTGGTGGTTCTGGGTGCTCGTGATCCCGATCGAGGCGACCGCCGCCGCGACCATTCTCAATGCGTGGTTCCCCGGCGTCGCGACCTGGATCTTCGCGCTCGGCATCACGCTGCTGTTGACGATCACCAACCTCTTCTCGGTCAAGAACTACGGCGAATTCGAATTCTGGTTCGCGCTGATCAAGGTCGTCGCGATCGTCGTGTTCCTGTGCATCGGCGGCGCGGCGATCGTCGGCATCGTTCCTGCCCCGGCCGTGTCGGGCGTGTCGAACCTGTTTGCACATGACGGCTTCATGCCGCACGGCGCCAGTGCGGTGCTCGCGGCGATGCTGACGACGATGTTCTCGTTCCTCGGCACCGAGATCGTGACGATCGCGGCCGCCGAATCGGATAACCCGCAACGCCAGATCGTGCGTGCGACGAACTCGGTGATCTGGCGCATCACGCTGTTCTATCTCGGCTCGATCCTCGTCGTCGCGGCCATCGTGCCGTGGAACGATCCGCTGCTGCCGAAGCACGGCTCGTATCAGCGTGCGATGGAGCTGATCGGCGTTCCGAACGCGAAGGCGATCATCGACGTGATCGTGCTCGTGTCGGTCGCGAGCTGCCTGAATTCCGCGTTGTACACCGCGTCGCGGATGCTGTTCTCGCTGTCCCGGCGCAAGGACGCGCCCGCGTTCCTGCACCGCACCGATTCGACCGGCACGCCGCGTGCGGCCGTGCTCGCATCGACGGCGTTCGGTTTCCTGACCGTGATCGCCAACTACCTGATGCCGGAACAGGTGTTCGGCTTCCTGCTGGCGACGTCGGGTGCGATCGCGCTGCTCGTGTATCTCGTGATCGCGATCTCGCAGCTGCGGATGCGCAAGACGCTCGAATCGGGCAGCGCCGACCTGACGCTGCGGATGTGGCTGTTCCCGTGGCTCACGTGGGCGGTGATCCTGTTCATTTGCGGCACGCTGACCGTGATGTTCGTCAGCGAGGAACACCGGATGGAAGTGGGTGCGACGGCCGTGCTGGCGCTGATCGTGCTGTTTGCCGCGTGGTTGAACAAGCGCGGTCGCGATGCGCGGGCAGGGGCGGGGCCGCGGGCGACGGCGACGTGACGCCGATTGGCGGATCAATTCGCTTTTGAGTGACTTAAATGGCGAATTCAGCAACGCGCTGTTAGCGTCGCCCGGCTGTTGAACCAGAGAGTTCGGGATAGGGTGTGTGATTCGTTGTCCTATCCCGAATGATTTCGCTTATACGAGTCGCTGATACTCGATCAGCCGATTAGACGTCGCAGTCCGTCACGAAATTTGCAGAAGCTTGGCGATGTGTTGGCGTCAATGTCCATGTAAGGGCCGATAGTCTCCGCCCATTCATGTTTGACCTGTCCAGGTAAAGGCCACCCTTCGGCTTCGATTGCAGAACGCCCGCCGGGATAGATTGCGTCCGCCAGTAGCTCCCATGTATCACAAACACTGTCCTGCTCGTAGCGACCGAGTACTTCCTTGCGTGCTCTCGGATAGGCTCTCAACAGAGCTTGCCGATCACCAAAAAACCAAGCTTCCATTTCTTCGATAGCGAGCCGGAACAGAGTTTTTGGCGCGGGGTTGCACTTCGCACTCAATGAATTTAGCTCTCGTAGAAATGTTTTGCAGTCGCGGCGATCGCTGTCCAAAACCACTACTACTGCGTCAATGCCTGGCGTTTTCCCATATCCTGAAAGAAGGCGCGGCAATTGATCAAGCAGGGCGCGTTTTGCAGGGTCTGCTTTAGGCGAAAGATTGGGCGGAATGCGGCCAATTCCCTTGTAGATGTGAACGCGCCAAGTATGCGGCTCTCCATATGTCCCTACGATTCTGGGTAGTAAATTTTCAATCAGCTTCGCGCCTGAGCTATCTTCAACCAGTACCTCGATGTGCATGCTTACCTCGCATCAAGGTAGTCGCTGTACCAAAGGCCGCCAAGTGGCAATCCTTCGTCTACCAAATTGCGGACCAATTCAATATCGGAAGCTCGGCGGATTGAAGAGAAGCCGTCATTACCTTTCTCTAATATCCAAACCTCTTTTGGTGACAACGCATCAACAAAATATGGCTGATGAGTTGTCACAAATATTTGGGGTGCATTTTTCTTGCCGGTTGCGTGACTGCGCAACTCATAAGCGAGCGAATCCAATAGGCGATGATAGAGCCCGTTCTCGGGCTCTTCAATGCAAATGAATGGAGGCGGATCTGGGTCCTCCATCAATAAGAGGTACGCAAAGATTTTCAAGGTGCCATCAGACATTTGGCCTGCGTAAAACGGGTCTCTGAATGCCCCATCGTTAAACTGAAGGAGAACTCGTTTGTCTTGAGTGATGGTCGTGGTGATGCTTTGTACGCCGGGAATTTTGGTGGCGATTCGCTCTAATATGGTCTTGAAGCGCTCCTTGTGTTCGCGCTCCATGTATTGGACTACGTTCCCGATATTGTCGCCGTGAATATTAAGGTGACGTTGTGCGCCGGCTGATGGAATTGATCGTGCGGCGTCCGGATGAAAGTAAGATAAATACCAGCCTTTCAGAAAATCTCGAAAACGTTTAATGCGAGGGTGCTCTTTAAGAGTTCCGAGTGTGGCAATTCCGAGTTGACGCAGGTCAGTTAACTCGACATCTTCCTGTGCGCGATCTTCTTCGCCGCTAGTTGTTTCAACCGCTTCTTCACCAGCCCATACCTTTCCTATGCCGTGATGAAGTCGGAGGAAAGGATAAGGACGCCCGTGTTTCTGTCCTTTACGCCGTTGTTTAAGAACCTCTGACTCAACAAATGGCCGACCAGTTTCATCGAGATTGATGGCGAGTTCATATGTGATTGGTCGCTCACCTTTTGCCTCGCGATAGTAAATCTCAAAACTGATTGCTTCATCTGTTCCGAGGGAGCGCATGCGCTCAAATCCACCACGCTGCTTGGCATCACACGCGGTTTCTACGTCGGTCGAAAGACAGTCGGCGACGAATCCAAAGGCATCGAACAGCGTGCTTTTGCCTACGCCGTTCTTTCCAATTACTACCGTGAAAGGTGTAAGTGGATCACCTTTCTGTTCAGTGGATAGTTTTCCTAGAGTTACATCATGCAAAGCGCGATAGTTGCGCACGCGGAAGCCTTCTATCAATGCCATGTCGCGTCCTATTTTTCGAGCAAACGGTGTTTGCCTATCTGCTCATTTGCGGTGCATAAAATTGTATGCGGGTCCGCTGAGTTACGTCCATAAAAAAGCCCTCGACATTGGATCGAGGGCAGAATTTAATTCTAACGGAATCGCGGTGGTGTTAGCGGGATGCGTGTGCCATGCCACCTCCTGCGGGGTGATGGGGCATTGCGTCAGACGTTGAACAGGAAGTTCATCACGTCCCCGTCGTGCACGACATATTCCTTCCCTTCCGCACGCATCCTGCCGGCTTCCTTCGCACCCTGTTCGCCCTTGTAGGAAACGAAGTCGTCGAACGCGATCGTCTGCGCGCGAATGAAGCCGCGCTCGAAGTCGGTGTGAATCACGCCGGCCGCTTGCGGCGCCGTGTCGCCGATGTGGATCGTCCACGCGCGCACTTCCTTCACGCCCGCGGTGAAGTAGGTCTGCAGGCCGAGCAGCTTGAAGCCCGCGCGAATCACGCGGTCGAGGCCCGGCTCTTGCATGCCCATGTCGGCGAGGAACGCTTCCTTGTCCGCATCGTCGAGATCGGCGATTTCCGCCTCGATCGCCGCGCACACCGCGACCACCGGCGAATTCTCGCTTTCCGCGTACTTGCGCACCGCTTCGAGGTGCGGGTTGTTCTCGAAGCCGTCGTCCTTCACGTTCGCGACGTACATCGCCGGCTTCGCGGTGATCAGGCAGAACGGCTTGAGCAGCGCCTGCTCGTCGTCCGACAGATCGAGGCCGCGCACGGCCTTGCCCTGGTCGAGGTGCGCGCGCACCTTCTCGAGCACCGCGGCGAGCTTGCCCGCTTCCTTGTCGTTGCCCGATTTCGCGGCCTTCGAGTAGCGCGTGAGCGCCTTCTCGACGGTGGCGAGGTCGGCGAGCGCGAGTTCGGTGTTGATCACTTCGATGTCGTCGATCGGGCTGACCTTGCCGGCGACGTGGATGACGTTGTCGTCCTCGAAGCAGCGCACGACGTGCGTGATCGCATCGGTTTCGCGGATGTTCGCGAGGAACTGGTTGCCGAGGCCTTCACCCTTGCTCGCGCCCGCGACGAGGCCGGCGATGTCGACGAATTCGACGACGGCCGGCACGACGCGCTCGGGCTTCACGATTTCGGACAGCGCCTTCAGGCGCGTGTCGGGCACTTCGACGATGCCGACGTTCGGCTCGATCGTGCAGAACGGGTAGTTCTCGGCGGCGATGCCGGCCTTGGTCAGCGCATTGAACAGGGTGGACTTGCCGACGTTGGGCAAGCCGACGATGCCGCATTTGAGGCTCATGGAATCCTTCGGACCGGTGAGGCGGCGCGGCCGGACAAAGCGCGGCGGCGCGGGAAAAATAGGGACGGCCGGCGCCTGCGATGCGGCGGGCCGATGTTCGAAGCCGCTATTGTACCGTGCCGACGCCCCGGTTTCCGGCCTTCCCCCGAACGCCCGATGCGACGGGCCGCCGCGCCGCCGGGCCAGCCCGCGATTCTGCTGATTTCCCGCAAAGTCCGGCCGCGTAAGGGATTGGCCCCGCGGCTATAATGCCCGCCATGATTGCCCACCACACCTTCGACGTCGCCGTGGTCGGCGGCGGGCTCGTCGGCAAGACGGCCGCGCTCGCGCTGACCCAGTCCGGCTACAAGACCGCCTTGCTCGCCCAGCCGGCGGCGCCGCGCCCCGCCGATCTCGCGTTCGACACGCGCATCTACGCGCTGTCGTCCAGCTCGCAGGCATTGCTGGAGCGGCTGCGGGTCTGGCAGGCGCTCGACCATGGCCGGCTCGCGCCGGTCTACGACATGCGGGTGTACGGCGATGCGCATGCGGAACTGCATTTCTCCGCCTACCAGGCGTCCGTTCCGCAGCTCGCCTGGATCGCCGAATCGTCGCTGATCGAGACGTCGCTCGACGCCGCGCTGCGGTTCCAGCCGAACCTCACGTGGTTCGATGCGCGCGCACAAGGTTTCGACGTGCGCGACGACGCGGCCGTACTCACGCTGTCGTCGGGGCAAGTGCTGGAAGCGGACCTCGTGGTCGGCGCGGACGGCGCGCATTCCTGGGTGCGCTCCCAGATGGGCGCGAGGACCGAGCGGCGCGATTATCGGCAGACGGGCGTCGTCGCGAACTTCAAGGCATCGCTCCCGCACCGCGAGACCGCCAGCCAATGGTTCCGCGACGGCGAGATCGTCGCGCTGCTGCCGCTGCCGGACGGGCATGTGTCGCTCGTGTGGTCCGCGCACACCGCGCACGCGGACGAACTGCTCGCGCTCGATCCCGCGCAACTCGCGGCCGAAGTCGAGCGCGTGTCGCACGGGCAGCTCGGCACGCTCGAATGTGTGACGCCGGCCGCCGGTTTCCCGCTCGCGCTGCAGACCGTCGACAAGCTGATCGCCCCGCGCGTCGCGCTCGTCGGCGATGCCGCGCACCTGATCCACCCGCTCGCGGGGCAGGGGATGAATCTCGGGTTGCGCGACGTCGCGGCGCTCGCCGATGCGATCGCGAACAAGGAGCGCTTCCGCAACCTCGGCGATACGGTGCTGCTGCGCCGCTACGAGCGTTCGCGCCGCGAGGACATCCGCGCGCTGATGGTCGCGACCGACGGGCTGCAGCGGCTGTTCGCGGTGCCCGGCTCGTTCGCGAAGGCGGTGCGCAACGCGGGCATGGCGTTCGTCGGCGCGCAACCGCTCGTGAAGCGCTGGCTCGTGTCGGCGGCGCTCGGCTGATCGAACCTTCGCGCGCCCGGCCTGTCGGACAGGGCTCCGTTACGGCGTACACTGTGACGTGCACTCCGATTGAGCTGAAGGAACAACAGGATGAAAAAAACGATCCGCATCGCATCGCTGGCGCTGGCCGTCACGATGGCGACGCTCGGCTGCACCGCGCAGGCCGACCAGACCACCGACAAGTTGAAAGCCACGCTGCAAGCGCGTCTCGGTAGCGACGCGCCGATCAAGAGCGTGTCGAAATCGCCGGTCGCGGGCCTGTACGAAGTGAACCTCGGCACGCAGATCATCTATAGCGATGCAGCCGGCGACTACGTGCTGCTCGGCGATCTCGTCGACACCAAGACGCACAAGAACCTGACCGACGCGCGCCTGTCCGACCTCAACAAGATCGACTTCGCGAGCCTGCCGCTCGCGAACGCGATCAAGGTGGTCAAGGGCAACGGCGCACGCAAGATCGCGGTGTTCTCCGATCCGAACTGCCCGTACTGCAAGCGGCTCGAGACGACGCTTCAGTCGGTCGACAACGTGACCGTCTACACGTTCCTGTACCCGGTGCTGTCGCCCGATTCGACCACGAAGTCGAAGGCGATCTGGTGCGCGACCGACCGCGCGAAAAGCTGGGAAGGCTGGATGCTCGACCATCGCGCACCGTCAGGCGCCGGCAACTGCGATACGAGCGCGCTCGACAAGAACCTCGCGCTCGGCCGCGGGATGAACGTCACGGGCACGCCGACGATCTTCCTGCCCGACGGCCGTCGCCTGCCGGGCGCGGTGTCGGCCGATCAGCTGAATCAGGCGCTCGCGTCGAGCAAGTAACCGACCGACACGCCGGGCCGCATGGCCCGGCCAGCGAGGGGCGCCCGCGATATCCGCCGGCGCCTCTCTTCGTTTCCGCCGCCATATCCCGTCCGATTTCCGACCGATTGCCACGATGACCCAGCCGATCCGTTATTCGATTACCCCGAAAGATCTTGCCGCGCACCTGTTCGAAGTGTCGGTGACGGTCACCGATCCCGATCCCGAAGGCCAGCGCTTCTCGTTGCCGGTATGGATTCCCGGCAGCTACCTCGTGCGCGAGTTCGCGCGCAACATCGTGACGCTCGCCGCGTTCAACGACGCCGGCCGCAAGGTGCGGATCGCAAAAACCGACAAGAACACGTGGCAGGCTGCGCCGGTGAACGGCACGCTGACGCTGCGGTACGACGTGTATGCGTGGGATCTGTCGGTCCGCTCCGCGTATCTCGACGAATCGGGCGGCTTCTTCAACGGCACGGCCGTGTTCCTGAGCGTCGCCGGCCGCGAGGAGGCACCGTGCGAAGTCGACATCGCGAAACCGGCGGGCGCGGCGTTCCGCACGTGGCGCGTCGGTACGTCGCTGCCCGAGGCGCGCGGCACCCGGCGCTACGGGTTCGGCGCATATCGGGCCTCGAACTATGACGAGCTCACCGACCATCCGGTGACGATCGGCGAATTCGCGCTGGCGACGTTCGACGCGCACGGCGTGCCGCACGACATCGTGATCGCCGGGCGCGTGACGCAGCTCGACATGGAACGGCTGCGCGCCGACCTGAAGCGCGTGTGCGAAGCGCAGATCGCGCTGTTCGAGCCGAAATCGAAGAAGGCGCCGATGGACCGCTACGTGTTCATGACGCTCGCGGTCAGCGACGGGTACGGCGGCCTCGAGCACCGTGCGTCGACCGCGCTGATCTGCAACCGCACCGATCTGCCGGTGAAGGGCCGGCCGGAAACGACGGAAGGCTATCGCACGTATCTCGGCCTGTGCAGCCACGAGTATTTCCACACGTGGAACGTGAAGCGCATCAAACCGGCCGCGTTCGTGCCGTACGACTTCGCACGGGAGAACTACACGTCGCTGCTATGGCTGTTCGAGGGTTTCACGTCGTATTACGACGACCTGATGCTCGTGCGCAGCGGGCTGATGTCGCAGGACGAGTATTTCGCGGCGCTCGGCCGTACCGTCGGCGGCGTGCTGCGCGGCACGGGGCGCCTGAAGCAAAGCGTCGCCGACAGCTCGTTCGACGCGTGGATCAAGTATTACCGCCAGGACGAGAGCGCGACCAACGCGATCGTCAGCTATTACACGAAGGGTTCGCTCGTCGCGCTCGCGTTCGATCTCGCGATCCGCGCGCAGACGCGCGACCGCAAGTCGCTGGACGACGTGATGCGTCTGCTGTGGCAGCGCTACGGCCGCGAGTTCTATCGCGGCAAGCAGGCGGGCGTCGAGGAAAACGAGGTCGAGGCGCTGATCGAGGAAGCGACGGGCGTGGCACTCGGCCGACTGTTCGCCGACGCCGTGCACGGCACGCGCGACCTGCCGCTCGCCGAACTGCTCGCGCCGTTCGGCGTGACGCTCGCGCCCGAGGTCGCGCCTGGCGCGGCCGGGAAACCGACGATCGGCGCGCGCCTGCGCGGCGGGGCCGACTGCACGCTGGCGGCGGTGTACGAGGGCGGCGGCGCGCATCGCGCGGGGCTGTCGGCCGGCGACACGCTGATCGCGCTGGACGGGCTGCGCGTCACCGGCACGAATCTCGACACGCTGCTCGCGCGCTACCGGCCGGGCGACAAGGTCGAGTTGCACGCATTCCGCCGCGACGAACTGCGGACCGCGAAACTGAAGCTGGACGGGCCTGAGGTCATGCGCTACCGGCTCACGGCGGCCGCGAAGCCGGCCGCCGCGCGCAAGTCCAGGGAAATCTGGCTGAAAGGCTGATCATCCGCGAGCAGGTTTAGGGGCGCGACCATGGATTGTTCTACTGCTGCAACAATCCGTCGCCCCTAAGCCGCTTTTTCGCGACGATACGGCCACGCACAATGGCGTCACTCGCGCTACCGAAGCGCAATCCAACTGGAGCTGACATGACGACCATTCTGCAAATCAATTCCGCGGCGCGCTCGCAAGGTGCGCAATCCACGCTGCTGGCCAACGAACTGACGGCAAAGCTGCAACAATCGAACGCCGGCGCGAACGTCGTGGTTCGCGACCTGCTGGCCAACGGGCTGCCGCACCTCGACGAATCGGTGCTCGGCGCATTTTTCACGCCGGCCGACCAGCGCAGCGCGGAACAGAATGCGATCGTCGCGAAGAGCGATGCGCTGATCGCCGAACTGCAAGCCGCCGACATCGTCGTGATCGGTGCGCCGATGTACAACTTTGGCGTCTCGTCGCAACTGAAGACGTATTTCGACTGGATCGCCCGCGCAGGCGTCACGTTCCGCTACACCGAGAACGGTCCGGAAGGCCTGATCAAGGGCAAGAAGGTTTACGTGGTGACGGCGCGCGGCGGCAAGTACGCCGGTACGCCGAACGACAGCCAGACGCCGTTCCTGCGCACGTTCCTCGGCTTCATCGGCTTGACCGACGTGAGCTTCATCCACGCGGAAGGCCTGAACCTCGGGCCGGATTCCCAGAGCGCGGCACTCGCCAGCGCACGCGAAGCAATCGCTGCCGCGTAAGCCCAGCGCGGGTGCATCGCACCCGCGTTGCGTCGCCGGATGAAAGAACGCCGCGTCCCGAAAGGGCGCGGCGTTCTTGCGTGGTGCGCGTAAAACCGGAGCGCGGTTACGCGAGCGTTTCGGCCACCTCAGGCAGGCGCCAGTCGACCGGTTCGCGGCCCGCTTCGACGAGATAGTCGTTCGCGACTGCGAAGTGGCGGCAACCGAGGAAGCCGCGATGTGCGGACAGCGGTGACGGATGCGGCGCCTCGAGCACACAGTGGGCGCTCGCATCGAACAGCGCGCGCTTCGCCTGCGCGTGCGCACCCCACAGCATGAACACGAGCCCGCGATGGCGGTTGGCCAGTTCGCGGATCAGCGTGTCCGTGCACTGCTCCCAGCCGCGCTTCGCGTGGCTCGCGGCCGCGCCGCGCTCGACCGTCAGCACGGTGTTGAGCAGCAGCACGCCCTGGCGCGCCCAGGTGTCGAGGCAGCCGTGACGCGGCGTGTCGTGGCCGAAATTCGCGGCGATTTCCTTGAAGATGTTGCGCAGCGACGGCGGCGTGCGCACGGCCGGCGGCACCGAGAACGCCAGGCCGTGCGCCTGCGGTGTGCCGCGATCGTCGCCGTGGTAGGGGTCCTGGCCGAGGATCACGATCTTCACGTCGTCCGGGCTCGTCAGGCGTAGCGCGCGGAACACGTCGGTCGGGTAGACCGTCTTGCCGGCCGCGCGCTCGTCGTCGACGAAGCGGCACAGCGGCGCATACGCGTCGCTGTCGGTGAAGGGTTTCAGCACGTCGCGCCAGGCGGCCGGCAGCGCGTCGAACTGCGCGGCCAGGTGCGGGACGTTCGCGACAACGGGGCGCACGGGCTGCGGCGCGGCGGAAATCGGGGCGTCCGCCGCGGCCTTCCTCGCGGGTTTGCGCCCGGTAGCGGCCGGCGCGGGCGCCGTGGCGGAAACATCGTCCTGCGCCGTTTCCGGCACGGGATCGTCGAACAGCGACGCCTGCTGCGGCGTGCGGAGAGTCTTGCGGGTTGCCATGCGTGATGCGTGTTTATTGCGCGCGCAGCCGGTAGCCGCGCTGCGCCTTGCTGATGTTTTCGGGGGCGAGGCCCGGCAGCGCCTGCTGCAGTTCGGCGGCGAGCGTCGCGAGCGCCGCTTCCGGGCCGTCGATCAGTTCGAGTTCGATTTCGCTGATCGGTTCGCGGCGCGTATCGTTTTCCGTCTGGACGACGATCTCGCCGACATCGACCGCGGCCTCGACGGTTGCGCCGCCGATTGCGATGCGCCACAGCGTACGCGAAAAATCCGTCCGGAACAGCGCGTGCAGCGCCGGCGCCGCGTCGCGCAGTGCGGCGGCAGCGTCCGGCACGTCGCACGCGGCGACGAGCGCATCGATTTCGAGCGCATCGCCGGCAACGGGCAGTTCCCATTCGTGGCGACTATGCAGGCCGTCTTGCGCGCTGCCGACCGTCTTGAAGGTCTGCAGCCAGCCGTGCGGCGTGCGGCGCACGCGCACCGCGCTCTTCGAACGGGCCAGCGCGAGTTCGGGCGTGTCGTAGTAGACGTTCGCGAGCGTGATGACGTCGCCGTCTTCGCCGGTCAGCGTCGCGAAAAAGCGCCGCGCGGCATCGGCCCGACCGGCCGGCAGCGCGAGCTTGATTTCCGTTTCGATCGCCATCAGAAGAACATCCGCGCGAGTTCCTCGCCCGGCTGGTCGGCGCGCATGAACGCTTCGCCGACGAGAAACGCGTTCACGTTCGCCGCGCGCATCGTGTCGACGTCGGTGCGCGACAGGATGCCGGACTCGGTCACGACCATGCGTTCCGGCGGAATCATGTCGAGCATGTCAAGCGTGGTCTGGATCGTCGTCTCGAATGTGCGCAGATTGCGGTTGTTGATGCCGAGCAGCGGCGTCTTCAGCGTCAGCGCCTGTTCCATCTCGTCGCGGTCGTGGACTTCGACCAGCACCGCGAGGCCGAGCGAGTGCGCATACGCCTCGAGGTCCTGCATCAGCGGCGTGTCGAGCGCGGCCGCGATCAGGAGGATCGCGTCGGCGCCCATCGCGCGTGCTTCGAGGATCTGGTACGCGTCGACGATGAAGTCCTTGCGCAGCACCGGCAGCGTGCAGGCCGCACGCGCTTCCTCGAGGTAGCGGACGCTGCCCTGGAAGAACTGCTCGTCGGTCAGCACCGACAGGCACGCGGCGCCGTGGGCCGCATACGAGCGCGCGATGTCGGCCGGCACGAAATGCTCGCGCAGCACGCCCTTCGACGGGCTCGCCTTCTTCACTTCGGCGATCACCGCCGCGTTGCCGGCCGCTTGCTTCGCGCGCAGTGCGCCGACGAAGTCGCGCAGGTCGCGCGTCGATGCGTCCAGTTTCAGTGCCTCGAGCGGCGCGCTGCGCATGGCCGCCGCGATTTCTTCGCGCTTGACGGCGATGATTCGGTCGAGAATGTCGCTCATGTGGGTTCCTGCTTGATTCGTAAGGGGAGTCAGCGCTTGAACTGCTGCGTGAAGCGCACGAGTTCGTCGACCTTCGCGCGCGCCTTGCCGCTCGCCATCGCTTCGCGGGCGAGCTGGATGCCGTCCGCGATCGATTCGGCGATATTGGCCGCGTAAAGCGCGGTGCCCGCGTTCAACGTGACGATTTCGCGTGCGACGCCCGGCCGGTTGTCCAGCGCGCCGAGCAGCATCGTGCGCGATTCCTCGGCATTTTCCACCTTCAGCGTGCGGTTCGACACCATCTGCAGGCCGAAATCCTCCGGATGGATCTCGTATTCGTGCACCTTGCCGTCGCGCAATTCGCCGACGAGCGTCGCGGCGCCGAGCGACACTTCATCCATCCCGTCCTTGCCGTACACCACCAGCACGTGCTGCGCGCCGAGACGCTGCATCACGCGCACCTGGATGCCGACGAGGTCCGGGTGGAACACGCCCATCAGCTGGTTCGGCGCGCCGGCCGGATTGGTCAGCGGGCCGAGAATGTTGAAGATCGTCCGCACGCCCAACTCGCGGCGCACGGCCGCGATGTTCTTCATCGCCGGGTGGTGGTTCGGCGCGAACATGAAGCCCATGCCGGTTTCGGCGATCGACGCGGCAACCTGGTCGGGCTGCAGGTCGATGTTCACGCCGAGCGCGTCGAGCACGTCGGCGCTGCCGGACTTGCTCGACACGCCGCGGTTGCCGTGCTTCGCGACCTTCGCGCCGGCCGCTGCCGCGATGAACATCGACGCGGTCGAGATGTTGAACGTGTGCGAGCCGTCGCCGCCCGTGCCGACGATGTCGACGAAGTTCGAGTTGTCCTGCACCTCGACGTGATTCGCGAACTCGCGCATCACGGTCGCGGCGGCGGCGATCTCGCCGATCGTCTCCTTCTTCACGCGCAGGCCGGTGATGATCGCGGCCGCCATCACGGGCGACATGTCGCCGCGCATGATGAGCCGCATCAGGTGCAGCATCTCGTCGTGGAAGATTTCGCGGTGCTCGATCGTGCGCTGCAGCGCTTCCTGCGGGGTAATGGTCATCGTGCGTCTCCCGTCAGGCGACCGGCGCGGCCGCGTGGGCCGCCGCGCGATTCTGCTTCAGGAAATTCTCGAGCAGCGCATGGCCGTGCTCGGAGAGGATCGATTCCGGGTGGAACTGCACGCCTTCGATCGGCAGCGTCTTGTGGCGCACGCCCATGATCTCGCCGTCGTCGGTCCACGCGGACACCTCGAGGCAGTCGGGCAGCGACTCGCGTTCGATCGCGAGCGAGTGGTAGCGCGTGACGTCGAAATGCTTCGGCAGGTCGGCGAACACGCCGCGGCAGTCGGTTTCGATCCGGCTCACCTTGCCGTGCATGATGGTCTTCGCGCGCACCACGCGGCCGCCGAACGCTTCGCCGATCGCCTGGTGCCCGAGGCAGACGCCCAGAATCGGCTTCTTGCCCGCGAATTCGCGCAGCACGTCGAGCGTGATGCCCGCGTGTCGCGGGTTGCTCGGGCCGGGCGACAGGCAGATGGTGTCGGGATTCAGGCGCGCGATGTCGTCGAGCGTGATTTCGTCGTTGCGGTACGTGTGCACATCCTCGCCCAGTTCGCCGAAGTACTGGACCAGGTTGTAGGTGAACGAGTCGTAGTTGTCGATCATGAGCAGCATGGTCAGTCTCCGGTCAGAAGTCGCTATCGAGGCCGTCCTGGACCTGTTCGGCCGCACGCAGCACCGCGCGCGCCTTGTTTTCGGTCTCTTGCCATTCGGATTCGGGCACCGAGTCGGCGACGACGCCTGCCGCCGCCTGCACGTACAGGTTGCCGTTGTGGATCAGGCCCGTGCGGATCGCGATCGCGAGATCCATCTCGCCCGAGAACGACAGGTAGCCCACGGCACCGCCGTACAGCCCACGCTTGACCGGCTCCAGCTCGTCGATCAGTTCCATCGCGCGCACCTTCGGCGCGCCGGACAGCGTGCCGGCCGGGAACGTCGCGCGCAGCACGTCGTAGTTCGTCATGCCGGGCTTCAGCTTGCCCTCGACCGAGCTGACGATGTGCTGCACGTGCGAGTACTTCTCGATCACCATCTTGTCGGTGACCTGCACCGAGCCGATCTGCGCGATGCGGCCGACGTCGTTGCGCGCGAGGTCGATCAGCATCACGTGCTCGGCGATTTCCTTCGGATCGTTCAGCAGTTCGGTCGCGAGTTCCGCATCGCGCTCGGGCGTATTGCCGCGCGGACGCGTGCCGGCGAGCGGACGGATCGTGACGATCTGGTCTTCGCCGCGCTTTTCCTGGCGCACCAGGATTTCCGGCGACGCGCCGACCACGTGGAAATCGCCGAAGTTGTAGTAATACATGTACGGCGACGGATTCAGCGAGCGCAGCGCGCGATACAGCGACAGCGGATTGTCGCGGTACGGCTTCGTCAGCCGCTGGCCAACCTGGATCTGCATCAGTTCGCCGGCCGCGATGTATTCCTTCGCCTGGCGCACGGCGGCCAGATAGTCGTCCTTCTTGAATTCGCGGAACGTCTCGGTGCGCACGCTCGCCGACGTGACGGGCGGCTGCACGGTCGTGCGCAGGCGCTGCTTCAGCTCGCGCAGGCGTTGCTTCGCCTTTGTGTAAGCCTCCGGCTGGGCCGGATCCGCATAGATGATCAGGTAGAGCTTGCCGGCGAGGTTGTCGATCACCGCGACTTCTTCGGTGAGCAGCAACTGGATGTCGGGCAGGCCGAGATCGTCGCGCGGCGCGGTGTTCGCGAGCTTCTTCTCGATGTAGCGCACCGCGTCGTAGCCGAAATAGCCGGCGAGGCCGCCGCAGAAGCGCGGCAGGCCCGGGCGCTGCGCGACCTTGAAGCGCGCCTGGAACGATTCGATGAACTGGAACGGGTCGCCGTCGTGCGTCTCGACGACCTCGCCGTCGCGCACCACTTCGGACACGCCGTTGCGGGTGCGCACCAGCGTGCGCGCAGGCAGGCCGATGAACGAATAGCGGCCGAAGCGTTCGCCGCCGACCACCGACTCGAGCAGGAACGAGTTGGCGCCCGCACGTTCGGGCTGGGCCAGCTTCAGGTAGAGGGACAGCGGTGTTTCGAGGTCGGCGAGCGCTTCCGCGATCAGCGGGATACGGTTGTAGCCTTCGTTCGCGAGCGATTGGAATTCGAGTTCGGTCATGTTCCGGTCCTGTTCGGGACGAGCGGCGGTGTGCGCCAGGGATCACTTGACGCTGCGCGGGCTGCCGTCGGCGAAAGGGCGGTCGATCGAGAAGTGCCTGTTGCCGGCCGGCATTCCGGGCGTGAGCGTCGCGAGCCTGCGGCCGATCCTGAACGCAAGCGTTCGGGCGCGGTGGAACTCGAGGTGGTGCGACGATCGGCGCGCGGATGCGCAGCGAGATAAAAAACGGCGCTGAAGACGTGCCTCAGCGTACCTCATCGAAGAGGTTAGCGCGACCAGCGACGCCAGGGCCAGGCTCCCCGGTCGATGCTGCTCAGACTCCGTTTTTTATTCAGAAACATGCGGATGGAAGAAATAATCAGATGGTTGGCCGGCCGGCGTTGTGCGCGGTGATCGCGCGTGCTGCGACCAGCAACGAATCGACTATACCATCCGAATTTATCGTTTGTATAGCCTTGCCGTGGTTGTACCCGTACGGCACCGTCAGTGTCGCCATGCCGGCCGCACGGCCCGCCAGCGCGTCGTTTTCCGAGTCGCCGATCGCGACCGCCGCGTCCGGCCCGACGCCGAGCGCATCGCAGGCCGTCAGCATCGGCAGTGGATCGGGCTTCTTGCGCGCGACGCTGTCGCCGCCGAGCACGATGCCGAAGCGGTCGACCAGCGCGTATTGCTCGAGCAGCTCGACCGCGAAGCGGTGCGGCTTGTTCGTCACGCACGCGAGCCGGATGCCGGCCGCGCGCAACGCGTCGAGACCGGCCGCGACCTCGGGATAGAGGCGCGTGTGCCGGCCGTTGATCTTTGCGTATTCGGTTTGATAGATCGCGAGTGCGTCGTCGAAGCGCGCGTGCGCTTGGTCGGGCGTGAAGCGCGCCTTCAGCACGCTCTGGATCAGATGCTCGGAGCCCTTGCCGACGTAGCCGATCACCTCGTCGCGCGACGTGGCCGGCGCGCCGAGCTGCGCGAGCATGCCGTTCAGCCCGGCCGTGAAATCGTCGGCCGTATCGACCATCGTGCCGTCGAGATCGATCAGCGCCGCGTCGATGCGCGGCACCGCGAAACGGATCGGGCCGTCGGCTTCGGCCGGTGCCCGACCCGCCAGCAAGGAATCGGCCACGGCGTCAGCTCCGCTCGACGGTAGCGAGCGCGGCGCGCATCTCGTCGATCACCGTGCGGTAGTCGGGCTTGCCGAAGATCGCCGAACCCGCGACGAAGGTGTCCGCGCCGGCTGCCGCGATTTCCGCGATGTTGTCGGCCTTCACGCCGCCGTCCACCTCGAGCAGGATCTCGCGGCCGGTGCGCTCGGTGTACGCGTCGATGCGGGCACGCGCCTCGCGCAGCTTGTTCAGCGTTTCCGGAATGAACGACTGGCCGCCGAAGCCCGGGTTCACCGACATCAGCAGCACGAAGTCGAGGCGGTCCATCACGTGGTCGAGATAGTTCAGCGGCGTGGCCGGGTTGAACACCAGGCCGGCCTTGCAGCCGTGATCGCGGATCAGCGATAGCGTACGATCGATGTGGTCCGAGCCTTCCGGGTGGAAGCTGATCAGGTTCGCGCCGGCTTTCGCGAAATCGGGCACGATCCGGTCGACCGGGCGCACCATCAGGTGCACGTCGATCGGCACCTGCACGTGCGGGCGGATCGCCTCGCAGACGAGCGGGCCGATCGTCAGGTTCGGCACATAATGGTTGTCCATCACGTCGAAGTGAATCCAGTCGGCGCCGGCGGCGACCACGTTGCGGACTTCTTCGCCGAGCCGGGCAAAGTCGGCCGACAGGATGCTGGGAGCGATGCGGAATTGAGTCATGACAGGGGAGCGGGGACGCTGCGGCGCAAAACCGTCATTCTACCGTCCGGCGACCCGCTGCGCGGCGACAGGCCGTGCGGTGGCGGCCCGATTCCGCATAGAATGCCGAACCAATGCGGCGCGCCCGCGGCCCGGCCGCTCGAATCGGCGCGGGCGCTTACCTACAGCGGAAACATCATGAGTCAGTATCAGTTCACCGTTTCGGTGAAAACCAGCTACCTGCCGGAACAATCCGACCCCGATCGACGTCAATACGCATTCGCGTACACGCTGACCATCCGCAATACCGGGCAGGTCGCGGCGCAGCTGATCGCGCGTCACTGGATCATCACGGACAGCGAGAACCACGTGCAGGAAGTGAAGGGGCTCGGCGTCGTCGGGCACCAGCCGCTGCTGCAGCCGGGCGAACACTTCGAATACACGAGCTGGGCCGTGATCGCGACGCCGGTCGGCACGATGCGCGGCGCGTACTTCTGCGTGGCGGAGGACGGCGAGCGGTTCGAGGCGCCGGTCGACGAATTTGCGCTGCACATGCCGCGCACGCTGCATTGAGCGTGCGGGGGCGGTCAGCGTGGCTGGCGGTCGTTGCCGCGGGCGTGTTTCTTCCTGCCTGACGACGTCCACACGACGATGAAGATCAGCAGGGCGAGCGCTACGAAAGCTTCGAGCGCGAAGATGAGCATCGGATATTGGTCGAGAAAATCTGACATGGCGGTTTCCATCAAGAACGGACATTGTATGTGGTTTGGGCCCCGGCTGGCCGGCTGGGTTGCAGTGGCCGCGACGGCCGCACTGCTTGCCGCGTGCGGCGGCGCGCCGACGCGGACATCGACGCTCAAGCCGCCGACCGGCACGGCGATCGTGCCGGGGCAGGTCGCCGCGAAGCGGCTGACGCCGGTCGCTTGGCAGCAGGTGCCGGGCTGGCAGGACGATTCGCTGATCGGCGCGGCGGCGGCGCTGCGGCAGAACTGCGTGCGGCTCGCGCGCCAGCCGGCGTGGCAGCGCGCCTGTGCGGCCGCGGATCGCCTCGACGAGCTCGACGTCAGCGGCGCGCGTGCATTCTTCGAAACGTATTTCACGCCGTTTCAGCTGGCGAACACCGACGGCACGCTCGACGGGCTCGTGACCGGCTATTACGAGCCGTTGCTGCATGGCTCACGCGTGCGTCGCGGTCCTTACCAGTACGCGCTGTACCGCTGGCCGGCAGGCTATCGCGCCGGCGCCGCGCTGCCCGCTCGCGCGCAGCTCGAGCGCGCCGGCATCCTGAACGGCAACGAACTCGTGTGGGTCGACGATCCGATCGAGGCGTTCTTCCTGCAGGTGCAGGGTTCGGGACGCGTGCTGCTCGACGACGGTTCGGTGATGCGGGTCGGTTTCGGCGGGACCAACAACCAGCCGTATCGTTCGATCGGCAAGTGGCTGCTCGATCGCGGCGAGCTGACGCCCGCCCAGGCGACGATGCAGGGCATCAAGGCGTGGGCGAAGGCGAACCCGACTCGCGTCGACGCGTTGCTCGACACGAATCCGCGATTCGTGTTCTTCCGTGACATGCCGACCAAGGAAGATGCGCCGCACGGCGGCGCGGACGGCCCGATCGGCGCGCTCGGCGTGCCGCTCACGCCCGAGCGTTCGATCGCGGTCGATCCGTCGTCGATCCCGCTCGGCACGCCCGTGTTCCTGCAGACCACGCGCCCGTTGACGAATACGCCGATGAACCGGCTCGTGTTCGCGCAGGATACGGGTTCCGCGATCCGGGGTGGCGTGCGGGCCGACTATTTCTGGGGGCTCGGCGACGACGCCGGCGATCAGGCCGGGCGGATGAAGCAGAGCGGCAGGATGTGGCTGCTGTTCCCGAATTCGTGATGCGCGGCGGTGCCGGCGTACACGTGTAGCCGGGCATCGAAACGAGACAGCCCGATCGGCTTGTTGGCCGGTCGGGCTGTTTTTTTGCGTACGCGATTGCTGCTTCGCGCGGCGATGGGGCCGCGGCGGGTGTCAGCCCTTGCGTTTGTCGATCACGCGGCGTGCCTTGCCGACCGAGCGCTCGATCCCGTTCACGGGCAGCACGTTGATCACGGCCGTCACGCCGATCAGCGACTTGATGTCGTGCGCCAGCGCCTGCCTGGCCGCATGGATCGCCGCCGTGTCGGGGGCCGTTTCGGGACACGGCTCGACGTTGAGCGTCAGCACGTCGAGCGGCCCTTCCTTCGTCAGCACGATCTGATAGTGCGGCGCGAGCGCGTGCTGCTTCAGCAGCTGTTCCTCGATTTGCGTCGGGAAGACGTTGACACCCCGCACGATCATCATGTCGTCCGTACGCCCGGTGATTTTTTCCATCCGGCGCATCATGCGCGCGGTGCCGGGCAGCAGACGCGTCAGGTCGCGCGTCCGGTAGCGGACGATCGGCAGGGCTTCCTTCGTCAGCGACGTGAACACCAGTTCGCCGAGTTGGCCGTCCGGCAGCACTTCGCCGGTCTCGGGATCGATGATTTCCGGATAGAAGTAGTCTTCCCAGATGGTCGGGCCGTCCTTGGTCTCGACGCATTCCGACGCGACGCCCGGACCCATCACTTCGGACAGCCCGTAGATGTCGACCGCATCGATGCCCATTCGCTGCTCGATGGCCACCCGCATGTCGTTGGTCCACGGTTCCGCGCCGAAGATGCCGATGCGCAGCGAGCTTTGCGCGGGATCGAGGCCCTGGCGCTCGATCTCGTCGGCGATCGACAGCATGTAGCTCGGCGTCACCATGATGATGTCGGGCCGGAAATCCTGGATCAGCTGCACCTGCTTCTCGGTCTGGCCGCCGCCGAACGGGATCACCGTCAGCCCCGCGCGTTCGGCGCCGTAGTGCGCGCCGAGCCCGCCCGTAAACAGCCCGTAGCCGTAGCTGACGTGAACCTTGTCGCCGCGGCGCGCGCCGGCCGCGCGGATCGAGCGCGCGACGAGATTCGCCCACGTGTCGATGTCGCGCGCCGTATAGCCGACGACGGTCGGCTTGCCCGTCGTGCCCGACGACGCGTGAATGCGCGAGATCTGGTCCTGCGGCACCGCGAACATCCCGAACGGATAGCTGTCGCGCAGGTCGATCTTGGTCGTGAACGGGAAGCGCGACAGATCCGCGAGCGTTTTCAGGTCGTCGGGATGCACGCCCGCTTCGTCGAATTTGCGGCGATAGACGGGGGAGTGCTCATACGCATGCCGGAGCGACCATTTCAGGCGCTCGAGTTGCAGCGCGGTCAACTCGTCGCGTGACGCGGTCTCGATCGGCTCGAGCGGTAGCGGGGTAGTCATGCGTGTCTCCAGTGATTGTTATGAGCGAGCCGTGGACGTCAGCGTTCATCCGGGAGGACTGTGCCCTTGATCTGCGCCGATTTGCCGCGAAACATTGCGACCGTTTCGCCTGTCTGGTTCGTGACGCGGATGTCGTAGATCCCGTGCCGGCCGCTGCGCGTCTGTTCGATCGCCTCGGCCGTCAGCAGGTCGTTGCCGTATACGGGACGCAGATATTCGATCGAGCAGCCCGCCGCAACGGTATTCAGGTTGTACGAGTTGCACGCGAATGCGAACGTCGAATCGGCGAGGGTGAAGATGATGCCGCCGTGGCAGGTCTGGTGTCCGTTCAGGAATTCCGGCCGTACGCGCATCTGCACGCGAGCGTAGCCGGCCCGCACTTCGGTGATTTCCATGCCGAACGCGCGGCTGCAGGCGTCCGCATCGTACATGGCCTGCGCCGTGGCACGGGCGAGCGCATCGGCGGCGAGCGTGTCGGTGGGCGTGGTCATGTCAACGGCCCTCGAAGCGCGGCGCGCGCTTCTCGATGAACGCCTTGACGCCTTCCGCGTAGTCGGCCGACTGGCCGAGCTTGCGCTGCAGGTCGCGCTCGAGGTCGAGCTGCTGGTCGAGCGTATTCGTCATGCTGTCGCGCATCGACTGCTTGATCGATGCGATCGCGAGCGTCGGCTGCTGCGCGAGCTGGTTGGCGACCTGGCGGGCCGACGCGGCGAGCGCATCGTCGTCGACCGCGCGCCAGATCAGGCCCCATTGTTCGGCCTGTTCGGCCCCGAGCTTGTCGCCGGTCAGGGCGAGCCCGAGCGCGCGGGCCATGCCGACGCGTTGCGGCAGGAACCAGGTGCCGCCCGAATCGGGTACGAGCCCGATCTTGACGAAGGCCTGGATGAAACTGCTCGAGCGCGCGGCAAATACGATGTCGCATGCGAGCGCGAGATTCGCGCCGGCGCCGGCCGCCGTGCCGTTGACGGCGGCGATCACCGGAATCGGCATGCGTTGCAGGCGGCGGATCAGCGGATTGAAATGCTCGTCGATCAGCGTGCCGAGGTCGGTGGACGCGCCTGGCGTGAAGTCGAGGTCGGCCAGATCCTGGCCCGCGCAGAAGCCGCGCCCCGCACCCGTCAGGATCAGCGCACGCGCGCCGCTCGCCTCGACTTCATCGAGTGCCGACTGCAGTTCGCGGTGCATCGCCCGTGTGAAGCTGTTCAGCTTGTCCGGACGGTAGAGGGTGATCGTGGCCACGCGGGCAACCTGATCGATATCCAGCTGGATCGCCTGATATGACATGCAGAGTCTCCTTCATGACTTCGTTATAGGCGCGGCGCGTCGGTTACACGCGTTCGATCGCGATCGCGATGCCCTGGCCGACGCCGATGCACATCGTACAGAGCGCAAAGCGGCCGCCCGTACGCTCGAGTTGGTGAAGCGCCGTGGTCACGAGTCGCGCACCCGATGCGCCGAGCGGATGGCCGAGCGCGATCGCGCCGCCGTTCGGGTTCACGCGCGGATCGTCGTCGGCGACGCCGAGCATGCGCAGCACCGCGAGACCCTGCGACGCGAACGCTTCGTTCAGCTCGATCACGTCGAACTGGTCGATCGTCATGCCGAGCTGGCGCAACAGTTTCTGCGTGGCCGGCGCGGGGCCGATACCCATCACGCGCGGCTCGACGCCGGCGCTCGCCATGCCGACGACACGCGCGCGGCGGCGCAGCCCATATTGATCGGCGGCTTGCGCGTTGGCGAGCAGCAGTGCGCATGCGCCGTCGTTGACGCCCGACGCGTTGCCGGCCGTTACCGAGCCGTCGGGACGCACGACACCCTTCAGCTTCGCGAGCGCTTCGAGCGATGTTTCGCGTGGATGCTCGTCGAGCGATACGACGAGCGCATCGCCTTTTTTCTGCGCAATCGTGACTGGGACGATTTCGGCGGCGAGCGTGCCGTCCTGCTGCGCACGCGCGGCCTTCTGCTGGCTGCGCAGCGCGAACAGATCCTGATCGGCGCGGCTGACGTTGTAGTCGACCGCGACGTTCTCGGCCGTCTCGGGCATCGAATCGACGCCGTATTGTTGTTTCATCAGCGGATTGATGAAACGCCAGCCGATCGTCGTGTCGAACATGGCGGCCTGGCGCGTGAATGCACTGGCGGCCTTGCCCATCACGAACGGCGCACGCGTCATGCTCTCGACGCCGCCCGCGATCATCAAGCGTGCCTCGCCCGCCTTGATCGCGCGCGCGGCCGTGCCGACGGCGTCCATGCCCGAGCCGCACAACCGGTTCAGCGTCGTGCCCGGCACGGCGGTCGGCAGGCCCGCGAGCAGCGCGGACATGCGCGCGACGTTGCGGTTGTCTTCGCCGGCCTGGTTCGCGCAGCCATAGATCACGTCGTCGATCGCCGACCAGTCGACGTGCTGGTTGCGTTCGATCAGCGCCTTGAGCGGCACCGCGCCGAGATCGTCGGCACGAACGTCTTTCAGGGCGCCGCCGTAGCGGCCGATGGGGGTGCGAATCGCGTCGCAAATGTAGGCGTCGGTCATGGGTGTGTCGATGTGCAACGAACCCGCCGGGTGGCGGATTCGTTCATGGTAGGGAACGTGGCGGCGTTTGCACGTCGGCCATTCGGGTTATGCAGTCTGGCCGGCTTCCGCGGGCACTGCCTTCGGCGCAACATGGACACGGCTTTGCACCACGCGGAACCGGTTGGCGACGAACGCCGGGTCTGCCAGCGCCGCGTTGGCGGCCGGGTTCGCACCGGTACCGTGGAAGTCGGAGAACGCGGCCGACTGGTTGACGAACACACCACCCGTCAGGTTGATCGACAGTGCGACGCCGCCACGCACCGCCGCATCGTGCGCGGCGTCGAGGATCGTGTCGTCAGTGCTGTAGACGGAAAGCGTCAGCGCGCCATGCTCCGCGGCGATTTCGCCGGCGAGATCGAGCGACTGGGCGGTCGAGTCGGTCGCGATCACGAACGAGATCGGGCCGAACCACTCCTGCGTGAATTTCGCGCGGTCGGCCACGTCGAGCTGCAGTACCAGCGGGGTGCGCACGCGAGCGTCGGCGAACGCCGGGTGCTGGAGCGTCTGGCTGTCGGCCAGCACGCGGCCGAGCTTGCGGGCGTCGTCGATGCGCGCGGTCACGCCGTCGTTCTGGATCGCGCCGATCAGTTCGACCGAGCGAGCCGGGTCGCCGGTCAGCTTCTGCACGGACACGGCGATCGCCTGCGCGACTTCGTCGAAGCTCGCGTGGCCGTCCGCCGTCCGGATGCCGTCGCGCGGCACGTAGATGTTCTGCGGTGCGGTGCACATTTGGCCGGAGTACAGCGCCAGCGAGAACGCGATGTTCTTGGCCGCGGCCTTCAGGTCGTCGGTCGAGTCGATCACGATCTGGTTGACGCCGGCCTTCTCCGTATACACCTGGGCCTGATGGGCATGGCGTTCGAGCCACGTGCCGTTTTGCGTGCTGCCCGTGAAGTCGATCAGCTTGATTTCAGGGCGCAGCGCGAGGTCCTGGACGAGGGCGCCGTCGTTCAGTTCGGTGGCGAGAAGCGTGACGACGTTCGGATCGAAGCCGGCCTCGCGCAGCACGTCGCGGGCGATGCGAACCGTGATCGCGAGCGGCAGGATCGCACCGGGGTGGGGTTTGACGATCACCGTGTTGCCGGTCGCCAGGTCGGCGAACAGGCCGGGGTAGCCGTTCCAGGTCGGGAACGTGCAGCAGCCGAGCACGAGGCCGGTGCCGCGCGGGACGATCGTATAGCGCTTGTGCATCGCGAGCGGCGGGTTCTTGCCTTGAGGCTTTTCCCAGTGCGCATCGGCGGGGATGCGACGCAGTTCGTCCCACGCATAGGCGACTGCTTCGAGTGCGCGATCCTGCGCATGCGGGCCGCCGGCCTGGAACGCCATCATGAACGCCTGGCCCGTGGTGTGCATCACGCTGTAGGCAATCTCGAAGCTTGCGCGGTTCAGCCGCGCGAGGATTTCGAGGCTGACGCCGATCCACGCGCTCGGGCCGGCTTCGCGCCATGCACGCTGGGCAGCGGCGGCCGCTGCAATCAGCTCGTCGGGCGTCGATTTCGGATAGCGGATGCCCAGCGCGATCCCGAACGGCGACTGCTCCGCGCCGACGGTTCCGCCGGACGCCGGCTGGTCGAGCACGAACGTGTTGCCGAGATGTGTTTTGAACGCCGCTTCACCATCGGCGTTGGCGCTTTCCCCGTACACTTTGGGACTTGGCATTTCCGCGAACGGGCTCCAGTACCCGCGGCTCTCGATGGCGGCGAGGGCGTGTTTCAGCGTGTCTTCGTGCTTCGTGAACAGTGCATGGGTCATGACGGCGGCCTGATGGACGTTGGGAGGGATTGGGCCGATTAATTAACCGACCGGTTGGTCGGAGAATGGTAGCATCAAACTATTCGCGTGTGCGAGGCGTTTCTCATTTCATTGATCGAGGAGAAATAGATGTCTTACGAGAACATCCTGGTGGAGACCCGGGGGCGGGTCGGGCTGGTCACGCTGAACCGCCCGAAGGCGCTCAATGCGCTGAACGATGCATTGATGGATGAATTGGGCGCTGCGCTGAAAGCGTTCGACGCGGACGACGAGATCGGCGCGATCATCGTGACGGGGAGCGAGAAGGCGTTCGCGGCAGGGGCCGACATCGGCATGATGGCGACCTATTCCTATATGGATGTTTACCGCGGCGACTACATCACGCGTAACTGGGAGACCGTCCGCGAGATCCGCAAGCCGATCATTGCTGCCGTCGCGGGGTTCGCGCTCGGCGGCGGCTGCGAGCTCGTGATGATGTGCGACATCATCTTCGCGGCGGATACGGCCAAGTTCGGCCAGCCCGAAATCAAGCTGGGCGTGATGCCGGGTGCGGGCGGCACGCAGCGCCTGCCGCGTGCGGTGTCGAAGGCGAAGGCGATGGACATGTGCCTGACCGCGCGCTTCATGGATGCGGCGGAGGCGGAGCGGGCAGGGCTCGTTTCGCGCGTGCTGCCGGCCGACAAGTTGCTCGACGAAGCGATTGCCGCGGCGACGACGATCGCCGAGTTTTCGCTGCCGGCGGTCATGATGGTCAAGGAGTCGGTGAACCGTGCGTATGAGACGACGCTGGCCGAGGGCGTTCATTTCGAGCGTCGACTGTTCCATTCGCTGTTTGCGACCGAAGATCAGAAGGAAGGGATGGCGGCATTCGTCGAGAAGCGGAAGCCGGTATTCAAGAACCGCTGATTCGGTGGCGACGGTGTCGTCGCCGGCAAGTGATCTCCTTGGGTGCTATGAACCCGCAGCCCCCGCGCGCGGCAGCGCCCGGGGGCTTTTTCAAAATATTTTCACAAAGGGGCTTGCGAAGACGGGATGGGGTGCTTAGAATCACGCCTCTTTCGCGCTAACGGAAACACGGCGCGGGAGGGAAGGGAAGCGGTGCTGTCGAGGGTGGGTTGCAGGAGCCCCGGCGCACACGAAGTTGAACCCCGCCGTCGCAACGA
>NZ_JAWRYD010000151.1:0-349 GCF_046534765.1 Burkholderia sp. SIMBA_062 | reverse complement strand
TGGCGATGCGCTCGAACGAATAAAGAAGCTCTAGGCGCAATCCACACACTACGATGTTGCAACAACACGCCGGTGATGCTGCCAACTTACTGATTTAGTGTATGATGGTGTTTTTGAGGTGCTCCAGTGGCTTCTGTTTCTATCAGCTGTCCCTCCTGTTCAGCTACTGACGGGGTGGTGCGTAACGGCAAAAGCACCGCCGGACATCAGCGCTATCTCTGCTCTCACTGCCGTAAAACATGGCAACTGCAGTTCACTTACACCGCTTCTCAACCCGGTACGCACCAGAAAATCATTGATATGGCCATGAATGGCGTTGGATGCCGGGCAACAGCCCGCATTATGGGCG
>NZ_JAWRYD010000038.1:0-65765 GCF_046534765.1 Burkholderia sp. SIMBA_062 | reverse complement strand
GGCAAGACGATTCACCCGCACCCGACGCTCGGCGAATCGGTCGGCATGGCCGCCGAATTGTACGAAGGCGTCTGTACGGACTTGCCGCCGCCCAGAAAGGCCTGATCGCCATCTCGGCTCGCGTGTCGCAAGTATGACGAGTTGCGGGTTTTCCCGAGCGTGCGGCGACAATGACCGTTTTTGGTGATAACTCGACTTTTTATCAGAATTTTCCGCGGAGCTGCCAGGCATAAACTTGTTCATCAGGTGATGTTGTTCGAATGCCTGCTGGAGCGGAAATCGATGTTCTGCCGCGCAAGCGAGCGTTCGAACTTCAGGGCACCGGAGCCTTGTGCAAAGAGGAGACGCAGGCTATGAACGTTGCGCTGGACAGGATAGACCTTAGCATCCTGAGTGAACTTCAGGAGGACTCAAGTTTGACGAATCTCGAACTGGCGGCTCGAGTCAACCTGTCGCCCTCTCCCTGTCTCGTCAGAGTCAGAAATCTGGAGCGTCTCGGTGTAATCAGCCGACGCGTCGCCGTGCTCAATGCGTCCCTCCTCGGCCTGGGCATCATGGCCATCGTCGAGATCAGTCTGGAGCGGCAGGGCATGCAGGCGCGGGAGAGTTTCGCCGACACGGTCAGAGGCATCACCGAAGTCATGGACTGTTTCATGATGACCGGGCAAACCGACTATCTGCTGCGGGTGGTCGCGAGAGATCTCGTCGAACTCGAACACATCATCACACACAAGCTGACGTCGCTTCCCGGTGTGGCCAGCGTTCGCTCTAACGTCGTCCTGAAACGGCTTGCCAACAAGACGACGCTTCCCATCGACAAGACACGGCCTATCCAGATTCATGGACTGGCGCAGGCGTCGTGATCACATCGCGTAAGGTGCTCTCATGAGTAACGCAATGTCCGCCGGCCGGCCGGCAGATTCGCGCGCCGACATCGCAACGGCGTTGGAGATTATCGAAGAAGCGCGCGCCGGGCGAATGTTCATTCTGGTCGACGACGAGGATCGCGAGAACGAAGGCGACCTCGTCATTCCCGCGCAATTCGCCACGCCCGACGCCGTCAACTTCATGGCGACGCATGCGCGCGGCTTGATCTGCCTCGCGATGACACGCTCGCGCTGCGAATCGCTGGGTTTGCATTTGATGAGCCGAATCAACGGCTCGCGGCACGAGACCGCCTTCACGGTGTCGATCGAGGCGCGTGACGGTGTGAGCACCGGCATCTCGGCGGCCGACCGCTCCCGCACGATTTCGCTTGCGATCAATCCGGAAACGGGGCGAGACGAGCTCGTTTCTCCCGGACACGTCTTTCCGCTCATGGCGCGCGACGGCGGCACGCTCGTGCGCGCGGGCCACACCGAGGCGGCGGTAGATATCGCCCGGCTGGCCGGGCTCGCACCGGCCGGTGCGATCTGCGAAATCATGAACGACGACGGCACCATGGCGAGGCTGCCGGACCTCATCGCCTTTTCACGGCGGCATCAGCTGAAGCTGGGCACGATCGCCGATCTCATCGCGTATCGCCGACGAACGGAACGGCTCGTGGAGGCCGTTGAACACGGGAGCTTCACCGAGCCGAATGGACGGCATTGGCGGATCGTGGTCTACCGGAACCGGATCGATCAGGTCGAGCATATCGCCTTCGTCATGGGCGATCTACGGGGCGCCGACCCTGTTCTCGTGCGCATGCATGCGATGGATACCATGAACGACGTCATCGGCGGTCACCACCTCGCGTCCTTGCGCGGCGCCGCGCGTTTGCTGGAGAACGAGAATCGCGGCGTCATCGTGGTGATCCGCGAATCCCGCCTCACAGCCGTGTCCGAGCGTGTGCGTTCCATGATGCATCCCAAGCCTGCCGAGCCGGAACTGCGCGATTACGGAATAGGCGCGCAAATTCTCACCGAACTCGGTGTGAAGAACATGATCCTGCTCTCCAATCATGAAAGAACGATCGTGGGCCTGGAGGGCTACGGTTTGAACATGGTCGAGCAGAGAAAAATAGAGCGTATTCACGACTGTCAGGAAGTTTGACGCTATCCGGTCGCGCCGCCGTGCCGATGCAGAAATCGGGTCGTCCCGTTCTGATCGCGGCGGCGTTGTTCCGGATGAAGTCGTGCCGCTCATCGCAGGGCGTTTCGTGACCATAAAAGCAACTGGAGGAGAGATGAGACACGCAGAAAACCCCGACATCGTCGGCGCACGCGCGAGTGCCATGGCCGCGGAGCGGCCCGCATGAAAACGACGGCAGACCATCCCTATACGATCGGACTCGAGCGCGACCGGGCTAACTTCATTGCCTTGTCGCCGCTGACGTTTCTCGAACGCGCCGCATCCGTCTGGCCGGAGCGCACGGCCATCGTGCACGGCACGATACGCCGCGACTGGGCTGAAACCTATCGGCGTTGCCGGCTGCTCGCCGGCGCGCTGCGCGGGCGCGGCATCGGCAACGGCGATACGGTGGCGATGATCGCGGCCAATACGCCGGAACTGTTCGAGGCACATTTCGGTGTGCCGCTTTGCGGCGCCGTCCTGAACACCATCAACACACGGCTCGATGCCGACACGATCGCTTTCATTCTCGGCCACGGCGACGCGAAGCTGCTGATCACCGACCGCGAATTCTCCTCGACGGTGAAGAAGGTCCTAGCACGGCTTGACCGCGCCATTCAGGTCATCGACATCGACGATCCACAGTTCGGAGAAGGCGATCTGCTCGGCGAAAAAGACTACGAGGCGTTGCTGCAGGAGGCCGCGCACACGGAATTCCGTGTCTCGATGCCGGAAGACGAATGGCAGGCCATATCGCTGAACTACACATCGGGCACGACGGGCAATCCTAAAGGCGTCGTGTATCACCATCGCGGCGCATATCTGAACGCCGTGTCGAACGCACTATCGTGGCATCTGGACGAGGACACGACCTATTTATGGACCTTGCCGATGTTTCACTGCAATGGTTGGTGCTTTCCGTGGACCATGGCGTTGGTTGCCGGCACCAGTGTCTTTCTGCGCCATACGCGGGCCGAGCGGATTCTCGCCGCCATTCGCACCGAGGCGGTCACGCATTTTTGTGCGGCGTCCGTAGTGTTGAACATGATCAATAACGCCGCGCCGGAGCTGAAAGCCGGCATCCGCCACGGAGTCAAGGTCATGACCGGCGGTGCGCCGCCGCCCGCTTCGGTGATCGCCGGCATGGAGCGCATGGGCTGGGACGTGACGCACGCCTACGGGTTGACCGAGTCTTATGGGCCGGTCGTGCAATGCGTGTGGCGCGACTCGTGGAATGCACTCGATCTCGATGCGAAAGCGCGGCTCAAGGCCCGCCAAGGGGTGCGCGGCCCCGCTCTCGAGGCAGTGATGGTAGCCAGCCCCGATACGCTGGAGCCTGTTCCGAAAGACGGGCAAACGCTCGGCGAGGTATTTCTGCGCGGCAACAACGTGATGAAGGGCTACCTGAAGAATTCGGACGCCACCGTGGAGGCATTTTCCGGCGGGTGGTTTCACACGGGCGATCTCGGGATATGGCATCCCGATGGCTACCTGGAAATCAAGGATCGCTCGAAGGACATCATCATCTCGGGAGGCGAAAACATTTCGTCGATCGAGATCGAGGACATACTGTATTCCCATCCCGCCGTTCTGGAGGCGGCAATCGTCGCGCGTCCCGACGACAAGTGGGGCGAGACACCTTGTGCTTTCATCACGCTCAAAGACGATTCGACCGTGACCGAAGCGGACATCATCGCGTTTTGCCGCGAGCGGCTGGCACATTTCAAGGTGCCCAAGACCATCGTGTTCTCGCCGCTGCCGAAGACTGCGACCGGCAAGATCCAGAAGTTCCACTTGAGGGAGCGAGCGCGCCAGCTGTGAAAGAGGCGGCGGCGTAGCGCCAGCCGCCGCGTTTCGATCAGCGCGAGGACGCCTCCTTCTGGTCCACGCGAAATTTGCCGGGACTTTGTCCCATGGTCTTCTTGAACATGGTGATGAACGAGTTCGGACCTTCATAGCCGAGCTCGAGCGCCACTGCGTGAACCGACGCACCGGCCGACAATCGCTGAAGCGCAATGATGATATGCAGACGCTCGCGCCAGCGCCCGAAGGTCATGCCGGTTTCGCTGCGTACCAGCCGCGCGAGCGTACGTTCGCTCATCGCATATCGGCGCCCCCATTCCGCGATCGTGCTGCGGTCGGCGGGGTTGTCGAGCAACGCCGAAGCGATCTGTTGAAGCCGGGGATTATCGGAGATCGGGAGAAAGACATCGTCGGGCGCCAGCAGCGCGAGCTGATCCAGCAACACTCTGGCGAGCCGGCCCACCGGGCCGTCCTTCGGATAGTCGGGCGGGAACCTGGCCAGTGAACGGATCAGCTCGCGGATGAGCGGCGTGATCGTAAAGCTGCGGCAGTCGGTGGGCAGACCGGCCTCGTCCGGCGGAATGAAGATGACGTACAGCTTGGCGAAATCGGAAGCATGATTGCTGTGCGGAATGCCGCCCGGAATCCACACCGCGCCGTTGGGCGGGACGATCCACCATCCGCTCGGCGATCGGCACATGACCGACCCGCTCAATGCGACGACCAATTGCCCCTTGCGATGAACGTGCATCGGCAGCTCATCCTCTTTTCCGCTCGTCTCCAGGAGAACGGAAATGACCGGCAAATCGACGGAGTCCGGATCGAACGGCTGATAGTTGATCTTCACCGGGTCTGTCATGGCTCGCGAAGCGGACATGCCGATTTCAGGATTGTTGGGTTCCACGGTTCACTCGCTTTCTGCGCCTGCCTGGCCTCGGTGAATTCATGTATCGCCGCCCTCGGTGCAACATACGGTGGGCCATCCGACTGACGCGATTTTAATCCGCCGAATCAACGATGTCGCTGGCAAATCAAAATTAAATTTGGCCCTGTCGGACCTACACTGACTCGATGAAAATTCACGAGACATCAGGTATGAAAACCGACGAATTGATTTGCACACAGATCGACGCGGACGTCGTGCAGCTCACGATCAACCGGCCACCGGCGAACGCACTGAACGAACCGCTCATCACCGCATTGATGTCCGTCTTCCGCAGCCTCGCTCGACAGGACGTGCCACCCGGTATCGTGCTCACCGGGGCGGGACAGAAGTTCTTTTGTGCCGGCGGCGATATCAATGAAGTGGCGGACCATGAGCTCGCCCTGTCGCGCATGGAAGCGTTCCACGCGTTCCTGGCGCAACTCGAGCAGTATCCGAGCCCGCTCGTGTGCGCGGTCAACGGCTATGCAGTGGGTGCCGGATTCGAAATGGTGCTGCATGCGGACTACGTCGTCGCGTCCGCCGAATCCCGGCTGGGATTTCCCGAGATCAATCATGGCCTGTTGCCCGCGGCAAAAGGCATGCGCCACGCAGCGGCCCTGCTGGGTCGGCGTGCCGCGCGTTCGCTGCTTTTTTCCGGCGAACTGATCTCGGCCGGAGAAGCGTTGGCGATAGGGGCGGTGGACGCGATATCCGCGCACGATGAAACGCTGAGAGACGCGCTGGCCAAATGCCACGCGCTTTGCGCCAAAGATCGCCAACTGTTCGCCGCCATCAAGCGAACGCTGCGCGAGAGTCCACGGATGAACGACGAAGCTCTGCTGCAGATGACGCTCGATGACCTGCGTGGATATCTCGGCAACGCGCGGACCGCGGACGCGAGATCCAGATTTCTGAACCGCAACAAGAAGGCCTGATCGTGAGCAATCTCAAACTGCCGGAAATGCTGCATCTTGCACGCATGACGTATGAGGACGTGGCGGCCGCATTGGCCACGCAGTTCGATCGCGTCATCATTCCTTGCGGTGCAATCGAGCAGCACGGCCCCCATCTGCCGCTGAGCATGGATGCCGATCATGCTGACGCGCTGGCCGTGGAAATCGCCACGTTGCTGGGGCGAACCCTGATCGCGCCGACGATACGAGTGGGATGCTCGAAGCACCACATGGCCTTCCCGGGCACGATCTCGTTGCAGGAGCACACGTATGCCGCGCTCTGCCACGATTACTGCGTGAGCCTCGCGGCACATGGATTCAAGTGCATCTATCTGTTCTCGGCGCATGTCGGTAACTTCAATGCTCTTCATGCGATGTTGCCGGAATTGCGACAGGCCGTCGGGCCGGACGTTCAGGTGCTTGCCTATACGGATCATCAGGCGTGGCTGCGCCAATGGCGACTGGCGGTCGAGGAAGCCGGCGGCGATCCGGAATCCGTGGGCGGACACGCAGACATCGCCGAAACCTCCCTCATGATCCACCTTCATCCGGACAGTGTCCGACTCGCTCGACTCACGACAGGCCACGTGGGCGTCATGACGACCGAGCAATTGAACCGGATGTGGAGGGAAGGCGTGGCGTCGATCTCCCGAAACGGCGTGCTGGGCGATGCGCGAGGATCGTCACGCGAGATTGGCGAGGCCTGTTTGCGGGCGACTGCGAGGCTTCTCGCATCGGCATTTGCGGCCGACTCGTCGACATAGAAAAAGACGGAAAGCCGGCAGCATGATCTGCCGGTATCGGCAAGGTTGCGGCATGAAAAGAATAAAAAATGCTGCGGTATGTACGGCAATATTTATTCACGGAAACAAAAAATACATCAAGATATAAAAGGCATCAGGATGGCTAAGTATCGCTATCCAATATGGATGAGCTGTTTCTAAATCAAGTTAAACGACGATGTTAATTGGTTGGCGGCGTGACACTGCCCGAACCTCGGCATCAGTTCGCGCGCGCCACGAATTTTTGAATTACGACTGTCAAGGAAAAGAAAATGCCATTGAAATTCGGTTTTTGGTCCGAGCAGGAGACGCAGGTCGGGCATAGCTACTCGAACAGGCTTCGCGAACTGGTTCGCGAAGCGCGCTTCGCGGAGCAAATGGGTTTCGACTTTGTTGCGTTGTCGGAGCAGCACTTTGCGCTTGGCGGCGTGTCGAGTTCGGCGCCTGAAGTGGTCTTCGGTTATCTCGCGGCCGTCACTTCGCGAATCAAGCTGCGTCCTGCCGTGGCGCTGATGCCGAAGGCCATCAATCACGCCCTGCGTACCGCGGAACGGCTGGCGGCCACCGACATCCTTTCCGACGGCCGGATGGAGATGTATTGCGGGCGCGCGAACACGACGATCGCAATGCGCGCGTTCAACGTATCGCCCGAGGAAACCCTGCCGCAAATGGAAGAGGGCATGGCGCTGTTGCGCAAAGCGATGCGTGAGGACGTGTTCACTTTCGAGGGAAAGTATTACCAGGTACCGCCCCGGTCGCTCGTGCCCAAGCCGTTGCAAAAACCGTATCCCGTCCTCGGCGTTGCCGCCACCAGTGCGAACAGCCACGCTTGGGCCGGCTCGGAAGGCCTCGCGGTGATGAGCCATGCGATTTATCAGGGATGGGAAAAACAGAAGGGGCTGCTGGACACCTACTGGAACAGCTGGAAGCGCGATGAGACCGGGCCGTTGCACAAGCCGCGCGCCGGCATGCCGCTCTTCATCGGTATCGGCAAGACCGACCAGGAAGCGAAGGACATTTACGCCGGCGCGATCATGAACTATGCGCGCATCTCGACCGATGCGTATCCGCGGCTCGCCAAACTCGCGGACAACTATGCATACATGGCCGAAAGCGTGCCCGCGATGCAACGCGCCGCCGAAGATTGGGACTACCTGCTGAACGAATCCGCCACCACGGTGTGCGGAAGCCCCGATACCGTCATCCGTCAGTTGGAGCAATACGAGAAGCTCGGAATCGACGAGGTGCTGCTGCATATCGACTCGGTACCGCACGAGCAGATCATGTCGACGATCGACATGGTGGGCCGTTACGTGATTCCGCATTTCAACGATCGCAACAATATCGTCCGCCCGACCGACGAGCTGCTCGAGAAGATTCGCGCCATGCGTCCGCAGGCCGCCAACCCGAAGCAAAGTCAAGGATGAACCTATGAATACGTCTTCGCGCTATCAGTATCTGAATGTCGAACAACGGTCCTCCGGTGTCGCGATCGTCACGATGAATCGCCCGGAAATCCTGAACGCCATCAATTGGGACATGCACGACGAACTGGAACGGGTATTCGTCGAGCTGGATCACGACAAATCGGTCAAGGCGATCGTGTTGACCGGCGCCGGCCGCGGTTTCTGCTCGGGCGGCGACCAGAAGTCGATCGACAACGGCAATATCCCGTCGGCGACGCGTGGTGGCCGTCACCTCATAAGAAACATGCTGGAGGTCGAGGTGCCGATCGTGGCGGCGGTCAATGGCGTGGCCGTGGGCCTGGGCGCGACACTCGCGCTGTTCTGCGACATGATTTATGCGAGCCCGACCGCACGGTTCGCCGATACGCACGTCAATGCCGGTGTCGTCGCGGGCGACGGCGGTGCGGTGATCTGGCCGCTTCTGCTCGGGCCGGTCCGCGCGCGGCACTACCTGATGACGGGCGACTTCGTCAGCGCGGAGGAAGCGCTGACGATGGGGATGATCAACAAGATCGTCGAAAGCGACAAGCTGCTGGAGGCGGCGATCGATTACGCGGAACTGCTCGCGAGCGGCCCGCGCGACGCGATCGTCTGGACGAAATACTGCGTCAACAAGCTCGTCAAGCAGAACGCCCATCTGCTTCTCGACACGTCGATCGCTCTGGAGACGATCACGTTCAATTCCCCCGAGCGCCGCGAAGCGGTGGCTTCGTTTACCGAAAGGCGCAAGCGCTTTGGAGACAACTGGAAATGAGCGCGGCACCGTGGACTTCCGGCAATCAATTCGCGACCACCACCATTCCGGCCTTGCTGATCGAGCGCGTGAAGAAGGACGCTGACGCAGACGCGTTCTTTCAGAGGCGTGCCGGAGAGTGGGTACCCACCACCTGGAAAGGCTATGCGAACGCAGTCTGTTCCATATCCGCAGCCCTCGGCGCGGCCGGGGTCGCACGAGGCGATCGGATTGCCATCATGGGCGACGTATCCCGCGAGTGGCTGATTGCCGACATGGCGACGATCTGCTCGGGCGCGGTGACGGTAGGCGTCTATTTCACCGCGTCGGTCGAAGAGGTCCGCTACTACCTGGAGGATTCAGGGGCGACACTCGCTTTTGCCGGAAGTGCCGAACAGCTTCGGGTCATGAAAGCGGCCGATACGTCCAGCAGGCTCCTCAAGATCGTGGTGCTCGATCCGGACTGGAAGCGCTCGCCTGGCGAAACCGGCATGAATGTCGTTTCACTCGCCGAGTTCGCGTCGCATTTTTTTGGCGACGAAGTCGCTTATCTGCGTGAGCAGTCCGAGCTTGCGAGGCCGACGGACCTGGTGAGCCTGGGTTATACCTCCGGAACCACGGGGCCGCCCAAAGGCGCGATGCTAACGCATGTGTCGATGCTCGCGGGCGCGTTCACGTGGCCGACCTTCTGTCCGGCGATATTGTCCGAACCGCAGCGCATGGTGGTCCATCTGCCGCTTTCGCACACGGTCGCGCGCATTCAGGCGACGACGCTGCCATTGATCGCGAAGACGGTACCTTACTTCGTCGACGTGTCGGCCGATTTCGCGAAATGCATACAGGAAGTCAGACCGACGTCCTATATGGCGCCGCCGCGCTTCTATCAGAAGTTCGCGACCCAGATCATCAACCATGTAAACGGCAGCAGCGAAGCCGAGCAGAGAAACTACAAGCTCGCGCTTGGCATCGCGCGGGAAGTGCTGGCCGATCGGCTGGACGCAGGCACGGGCGACCCATTCAAGGAACAGCTCTACGCCACCTGCCGTGAGCGCGTTTTCAAGCCGTTGCTGGCCAGAATCGGCTTCGACGATTTGCGCTATCCGTATACGGCCTCCGCTCCGGTGCCGCCCGAGGTCGTCACACTGTTTCAGTTGTGGGGCGTCAACCTGAAAGAGAATTACGGGCAAACGGAGATGGTCGGCGGAAACCTCGCGCAGGTGACCGACTGGTCGAGGCCTGGCAACTCCGGCGTCCCGCTTGACGACCCCGCCTGGGAAACCCGCGTGTTGCCGGACGGCGAAATGATCGTTCGGGGGCCGGGGCTGTTCATCGGCTACTGGAACAAGGAAGCCGAAACGAAGGCCGCGTTGCGGGACGGCTGGCTGTATACCGGCGACATCGTCGACGTCGGCGCGGACGGTTCGTACAAGCTGATCGATCGAAAGAAGGAGCTTATCAATACGGCCGCCGGCAAATCGATCAGCCCGGTGCAGATCGAAAACGAACTTCGCCAGAGCCCGTACATTACCGAGGCACTGGTGATTGGCGAAGGGCGCAAGTATCTGACGGCGTTGATCGAAGTCGACGGCACGCTCACCATGGACTGGGTCAGGACGCGCGACCCTTCGGTCACGCAGTACGCCGATCTGGCCACCTCGCAGACCGTTATCGACCTGATCCGTGAAGAAGTGGAAAAGGCGAATGCGAGGTTGGCGCGGGCAGAGCAGATCAAGGCGTTCAGGATATTCCCCGAGGAACTCACACCGGAAAACGGCGTGATGACCGCCACGCGCAAGAAACGCCGCAAGGCATTGACGGCACGCTACGAGCACATTATTGCCGGCCTTTACGACGATGCCGAAGAACAGTTGATCAAAGAGCAGCTTGCCGGTTCAAGGCCAGCAGCTTCCGTTCACCAGCAATAGGAATCGCCGGCAGCGCAACTGGCCACGAGAACTCGTCGACGGTGCGGCGCGGGCGATGAACGGTGCAACGCCACGGGTGCTTCACCACGCATGCTTCATGCAAGTACCCGTGGCGCTCCGCCATGAAGCCGCACCCCCGTTCCATCCACCGAGAGAGGACCGCCGTGATAGCACTTTCCCCTGACCGCACGACCTTCCGCGAAGCCATGTCCCGTATCGGCGCCGCGGTGAATATCATCACCACCACGACACCTTCCGGCGATGTCGGCATGACGGTGTCCGCGGTGTGCTCCGTCACCGACGACCCTACTACGGTGCTCGTTTGCATAGGCCAGTCCAGTCGTCAATATGGCCACTTCAGCAAGTCGGGCATCATCTGTGTCAACGTTCTTTCCCATGAGCACGAGATGCTTGCACCGATCTTCGCGGGCAAGGGCGATGTCCAGATGACCGAGCGCTTCACGTACGGCGAGTGGATCCGTCTCGTCACGGGTGCGCCGGTGCTGGCCACAGCGGCCGCGAGTCTCGACTGCACGGTGGACCGAAGCATCGACATCGGCACACATACGGTCTTTTTCTGCGCCGTGCAGGCGGTACATCTCGGTTCCGCGTGTTCGGGCCTCGTCTATCACGGGCGCGCTTATCATCGGCTGCCGCAGCAGCATGCGTGACACGGCGCGGCTGTTCCCGATCGACCACAAGGCCGCAGCCCGCCTAGGTAACGAAGTGGGCAGGATTGAAGCTGGCCCGTTCGACGTGATCGTCCTGAACAGTGTCGTGCAACTCTTCTCGTCGCACCAGTACCTGAGATCGGTACTGGCATCGTGTGCCCGCCTGCTGGCGGACGGGGGAACGATTTTCATCGGTGACGTGATGGATGCACGCACCAAGGACAGAGTCCGTCGGGGCTGACGTTCGGCGAACCGAGGGGCGAGCACGGGACGGCGAAGTTCGAACTCACGATGATCCTTGAGCAGGACGAGACGGGTCGGGTGACGGGCGGAGGGATCGAATACAACACGGACCTGTACCGTGCGGAGACGATCGAGCGGCTATATGGGCACTGGAAGCGGATCCTGATGGGGATGGTGTCGTCCTCTGCGAAGCGGGTGGACGGGCTGCCGATGCTGAGCGAAGAGGAGCAGGCACGGTTCGATGCCTGGAACGATACGACGCGAGCGGTGGCGGTGAAATGCGCGCATCGTCGGATCGAGCGTCAGGCGGCGGAGCGGCCGGAGGCGACGGCGCTGGAGTCCGGCGGGCAGAGGCTGAGTTATGGGGAACTGAATGCGCGTGCGAATGCGCTGGCGTTGGAGCTGAAGGGTCGCGGGGTGGGACCTGAAGTGGCGGTCGGGGTGTGCCTGGAGAGGTCGCTGGAGTTGGTGGTGGCGCTGCTGGGGATCTGGAAGGCGGGCGGGGCGTATGTACCGCTGGATCCGCAATATCCGGACGATCGGCTGCACTACATGTTGAAGGACAGCGGGGCGCGACTGTTGCTGTCGGGGGAAGCGCAGCGTGAGCGGCTGTCAGGCATGGGGGTGGAGCAGTACGGGCCGCAAGCGTGGCCGGGGGCGAATGCGGCGCTGGCCGACGTGACGAGCGATGCGACGCCGGACAACCTGGCGTACGTGATCTACACGTCCGGGTCGACCGGCCGGCCGAAGGGCGTAGCGCTTGCGCATCGCGGGCTCGACAACCTCGTTTCCGCGCAAATCGATCACTTCGCGATTGACCGGACCAGCAAGGTCGGCCAGTTTGCGTCGCCTGCGTTCGATGCGGCGGTCTCCGAAATGGCGATCACGCTGTGTGCCGGCGCGACATTGGTATTGCCCCCGGCCGACGGCCGCGCAAATGTCGAACGGTTCGGCGAACTGATAGCCGCTGAACGGATCACCGTCGTGACGGTGACGCCATCGCTGCTGGCCACGCTCGCTGTAGTGCCTGCCAGTTTGAAAACGGTCGTGTCTGTCGGAGAGGTGCTGCCCGACCGGATCGCCGGTCAATATGCGGGCCGATGTCGTTTCCTGAACGCTTACGGTCCGACAGAAGCGACTGTCTGCGCGACCATCAGTGCACCGCTGTCGGCTGGAATGCGCGTGACGATCGGCAAGCCGATCCGGAGCACGCGAACCTATATTCTGGACGAGGCGCCGTCCGGGATTCCTACGGCACGAGTAACGGTCGGTTTCCAGCTCACGACACAGTTCTGACCACGCGTGATCGGCCGACTGCCCAGGTTCGAATGCCAGGCGTGTCGACGCTATTTCGGCCGCACCGTCGACATACCGCCGGGAGAAAGATCCTCAAAAGCTAGATCCGTCCGCATCCCTGCTTTCTCAGCCGATCTCGTCGAGAGAAGTGTTCCGATCGCCTGGCGCCAAGGATTCGCGCCCTGTCTCAGTGTCGACTCGTCAATCCCTCGCCACCCCCGTCGATTCCCGCACCACGAGTTCCGGCGCACCGATCGTATGCACGGCCGCGGCCGGCTCGATCCCGTCGATCATGTCGAGCGTCAGCGCGATCGCCCGCGCGGCGATCTGCGACGTCGGGAACCGCACCGTCGTCAGCGCGGGGCGGAACTGGTGCGCGAGCTGGATATCGGTCATGCCGACCACCGACAGATCGGCCGGCACGCGCAGGCCGAGATCGGCGGCCGCCTGCATCGCGCCGATCGCCATCAGGTCGTTGGTCGCGAACAACGCGGTGACCCGGGGCTGCGTGCGCAGCAGCGCGGCGGCCGCTTCATAGCCGCCTTCGATCGAATCGTGTGCCGACACGGTCGTCAGCGCCTCCGCCGGATGGCCGCGTGCCGCGAGTTCGTCGGCGAAACCGCGCAACCGCACCGACTGCGGGCCGCCCGAGCCCTTGCCGACGAGCGCGCCGAATGCGCGATGCCGCAATCCGGATAGATGCGCGGCCGCCAGCGCGCCCGCCGCAGCGAAATCGACGGTCACGCACGGCAGCGTGCGCGACGCATGCACGTGCTCCCACATGCACAGCACGATCGATGCGCCGTGACGCGCGATGTCGGCGAGTTCGGCTTCGGCGAGATCGGTGTTCATCACGATCGCGCCAGCCGCGAGCGTTCCCGCGATCCGCTCGAGGTAGTTGCGCGTGATCGCCGGATCGTCGTCGGTATTGGACACGAGCAGGTAGTGGCCGCGCTTGCGCGCCTCGCGCTCGGCAGCCAGCACGAACTCCGGATAGAACGGGTTCGTGATGTTCGACAGCATCAGCGCGAGCGTCGACGTGCGGCCTTCGGCGAGCGCCCGCGCGGTGAGATTCGGCCGATAGCCGAGTTCGCGGATCGCGGCCATCACGCGTTCGACGGTCGCAGGCTTCACCTTCTGGGGATTGCGCAACACGTTCGAGACGGTCGCCGCGGTGACGTTCGCGCGCCGCGCGACTTGCGCGAGCGTCACCATGCGCGACCTCCGGCCGGTCGGGCAACGCTACGCGACGGAAGTGAAGCGGGGGGGTGTCTGCTCATATTCTGGGAGTGCGTCCCACAAGTTGCACAGGGACAGGCGATACGCTAATTTCTCGACACAACAGATGAAGGAGACGACATGGTACGGCCAACCGCGCGAACTGCGCCACCGAAATTTAAGCGGTTAAATTTTTCGATCCGCAGCGCCTGACCGAGGAGAGGAGAGCGCGATGACCGCCATTTCATTGAAGGATGTCTCGAAGCGCTACGGCGACCATGCGCCGGTGCTGCGCGACGTGAACCTCGAGATCGCGTCGCACGAGTTCTGCGTGTTTCTCGGTCCGTCGGGCTGCGGCAAATCCACGTTGTTGCGGATGATCGCCGGGCTCGAGGACGTGACCGAAGGCGAGCTGCGGATCGGCGGCGCGCGCATGAACGACACGCCGCCTGCCGAGCGCGGTGTCGCGATGGTGTTCCAGAGCTATGCGCTGTTTCCGCACATGACGGTGTTCGAGAACATCGGTTTCGGGCTGCGCATCGCCGGCACGCCGAAGGACGAAATCCGTCGACGCGTGACCGAGGCCGCGCGCGTGTTGCAACTCGACGCACTGCTCGATCGCAAGCCGAAGGCGCTGTCGGGCGGGCAGCGGCAGCGCGTCGCGATCGGCCGTGCGATCGTGCGCGAGCCGCGCGTGTTCCTGTTCGACGAGCCGCTGTCGAATCTCGATGCGACGCTGCGAGGCCAGACGCGCGTCGAGATTGCCCGCCTGCACGCGCGCTTCACGCAATCGAGCTCTGTCTACGTGACGCACGACCAGATCGAGGCGATGACGCTGGCCGACCGGATCGTGCTGCTGCACGCGGGCGACGACGTCGCGCGCTTCGGCAGCATCGCGCAGGCCGGCGCGCCGCTGGAGCTGTATCACCGGCCGGCCAACCGCTTCGTCGCGGGCTTCATCGGCTCGCCGCGGATGAACTTCCTGCCGGCGGTGGTCGAGGCGGGCGATGCGCACGGCTGCCGGCTGCGCGTGGACGGCACCGGCGAAACACTGATGTTGCGCGATCGCCCGTTGCCGCGCCACGTCGGCAGCGGCGCGCGCGTGACGCTCGGGATTCGTCCCGAGCATCTGACGGTCGCGGGGCCCGGCGACGCCGACCTGCCGGCGATCGTGCGCGACGTCGCGCTCGTCGAGCAACTGGGCGAAGCCGCGTACGTGCATCTCGATCAGCCCGCCGGCGTGCCGCTGCTCGCGAAACTGCCGGGCCAGGCCGCGCTGCGGCGCGGCGAGCGTCATGCGTTCCGCGTGCCGCCATCGTGCTGCCACCTGTTCGACGAAGCCGGCGTCGCATTGCCGGCGATCCACGCCGAAGCGGCGTTCGCATAGCGGCGCGGCGCCGATCCGCCGCGCGCGACGCGGCACCCATCACACCAATACCAGGAGACAACGATGAGACTTCGTGCGAGCCGACTGCTGCTTGCCCTGACGACTGCCGCGGCGTTCGCCGCGGGGACGGCCGACGCGGGCACGCTGAAGGTGAACGTCGCCGCGCGCGGCAACCAGCGCGCGACGTGGCAAGCGGTGTTCGACCAGTTTCACAAGGCGAATCCGGACATCGACCTGAAGGTCAGCTACGTCGGCGAGGAGGCGTACAAGGTGCAGATGTCCGGCTGGCTCGCGACCGATCCGCCCGACGTGCTGAGCTGGAACAACGGCGAGCGGCTCGCGTATTTCGCGAAGCGCGGGCTGATCGAGGACCTGGGCGCGGACTGGCAGAAGAACGGCTGGAACGACACGTATGCGGCCGTGAAGCAGTCGTCGACCTACGGCGGCAAGCTCTACAGTTTGCCGCTCGGCTATGACGCGTATGGCCTCTTCTACCGCAAGGACCTGTTCGAGAAGGCGGGCATTCGCGGCGAACCGGCGGACTGGACGCAGTTTCTGGATGCGTGCCGCAAGCTGAAGGCGGCCGGCATCGCGCCGATCGCGGTGGCCGCGCGCGATGCGTGGACGCTCGCCGCGTGGTTCGATTACCTCGACCTGCGGATCAACGGCTATGCGTTCCACCAGAAGCTGATGGCGGGCGACGTCGCCTATACCGACCCGCGGGTGCGTGCCGTGTACGCGGCCTGGAAGAAACTGATCGACGACAAGTATTTCATCGACAACGCACTGTCCTACGACGTCGATTCGCTGAGCCCGCTGATCGTCAACGGGCAGGCCGCGATGACACTGATGGGCACCTGGTATTCGGCGGGCCTGCTGAGCGCGACGCGCAACCCGATCAGCTTCTTCCGCTTCCCGGTGATCGATGCGTCGGTGCCGCTTGCGGAGGACGGTCCGGTCAACGTGCTGATCGTGCCGGCGAAGGCGCACAACAAGACGGACGCGCGTCGCCTGCTCGCATTCATGGGGCAACCGGCGGTCAGCGGCGAGTTCGCGAAGGGGATGGGGCAACTGCCGTCGAACAACAAGGCGCCCGAGCCGCAGGACCCGATCTCGAAGATCGGCTTCCGCACGCTCGCGACGACGCCCGGCGGCATCGCGCAGTTCTACGACCGCGACATGACGAAGGAAATGGCGGACGAGGGGATGAAGGCGATGCAGCAGTTCCTGTCCGACCCGACGCAGCTCGATGCGATCCTGCAGCGCCTCGAGCAGACCCGCAAGCGCATCTACCGGAAGTAACGGGACACGCGGCCGGGCCGGTCGCGCCTGGCCGGTGCCGCGTCGTCACCGTCGCGTCCGTTTCCTCCGTTTCCTCCGTCACGCCCGTTTTGTCGAAGGTCATCTCAATGTCAACCAGCCTGTCCGAAAGCGCCGCGCGCCGCGAAGCCAGCCTCGAGCGGCATGCGCGCGCGTCGCTCGCGCGCCGGCGCAACCGCGCGGCGCTGCTGTTCGTGCTGCCGGGATTCGCGCTGTTCACCGTGTTCGTCTTGTATCCGATCGTCAGCAGCATCTGGCTGAGCTTCCATCACTGGGACGGGATGACGCCGATGACGTACGCGGGGCTCGACAATTATCGCGAGCTGCTGCAGTCCGATACGTTCTACGTCGCGCTGAAGAACAACGTGCTGTGGCTCGCGCTGTTCCTCGCCGCGCCGCCGCTCGGCCTCGCGCTCGCGCTGTACCTGAACCAGAACGTCTACGGGATCCGGCTCGTGAAGTCGCTGTTCTTCGCGCCGTTCGTGTTGCCGGGCGTCGTCGTCGGCCTGGTGTTCTCGTGGTTCTACGACCCGACGTTCGGGCTGCTGAAGCTGATCGTCGGACACGGAATCCCGGTGCTCGGCGATCCGCGCTATGCGACCTACGGCGTGATCGTCGCCGCGCTGTGGCCGCAGATTCCGTTCTGCATGATCCTGTACCTGACCGGGCTCACCGGCATCAACGGCGAGATCGTGGAAGCGGCGCGAATGGAAGGCGCGCGCGGCTTCACGCTGCTGTGGCACGTGATCCTGCCGCAGTTGCGGCCCGCGACCTTCATGGCGGTGGTGCTGACCGTGATCGGCGCGCTGCGCAGCTTCGACCTGATCTCGGTGATGACGGGCGGCGGCCCGTTCGACAGCTCGACCGTGCTCGCGTACTTCATGGTCGACCAGGCGATCAAGTACTACCGCGAAGGCTATTCGGCCGCGATCGCGGTCGTGCTGTTCGCGATCATGCTCGTCTATATCGTGTGGCAGCTGCGCAAGCTGGTGCGCGTCGAATCATAAGGACCACCATGTATCCGATGCCCATATCCCGCTGGGGACGCCCCGCCCGCTTGCTGTACCGGTTGTCGCTGCCGTGCGCGCTCGCGCTGTGGCTCGTGCCGCTGCTTGCGGTGCTCGTCACGTCGATCCGCTCGACCGACGAGATCATGGCCGGTCATTACTGGGACTGGCCGAAGCAGTTCGCGCTGGTCGAGAACTACGGCACGGCGCTCACGCAGACGCCGATGCTGCATTACTTCGCGAACAGCATCCTGATCACGGTGCCGTCGGTCGCCGCGTCGATCCTGCTCGCGTCGCTCGCCGGGCACGCGCTCGCGAACTACCGGTTCCGCGGCAATCTCGTGCTGCTCGGGCTGTTCGTCGCGGGCAATTTCGTGCCGATCCAGATCCTGATGATCCCGGTGCGGCAGATCATGCTCGCCGTCGGCCTGTACAACACCGTGTGGGCGCTGGTGTTGTTCCATACCGCGTTCCAGACCGGCTTCTGCACGCTGTTCCTGCGCAACTTCATCCGCGAGCTGCCGTTCGAGCTGATCGAGGCCGCGCGCGTCGAAGGCGCGTCGGAGTGGGCGATCTACTGGCGCGTCGTGCTGCCGCTCGTGCGGCCGGCGCTCGCGGCGCTCGCGATCCTCGTGTTCACGTTCGTGTGGAACGACTACTTCTGGGCGCTGTGCCTCACGCAAGGCGACGACGCGGCGCCGATCACCGTCGGCGTCGCCGCGCTCAAGGGGCAGTGGACGACCGCCTGGAACATCGTGTCGGCCGGCTCGGTGCTCGCCGCGCTGCCTTCGGTGCTGATGTTCTTCGCGATGCAGAAGCACTTCGTCGCGGGGCTCACGTTCGGCGCGACGAAAGGCTGATGGCTTCCCTCCTTCCACTCTCCAGCAAGGAATCCACGATGCACCTCGGCGTTTGCTATTACCCCGAACACTGGCCGCGCGAACAATGGGCGCGCGATGCGCGGCGCATGGCCGAACTGGGCCTGACCCGCGTGCGGATCGCCGAATTCGCGTGGAGCCGGATGGAGCCGGAGCCGGGCCGCTACGACTGGGCATGGCTCGACGAAGCGATCGACACGCTTGCCAGCCGGCAGTTGAAGGTCATACTCGGCACACCGACCGCCGCGCCGCCGAAATGGCTCGTCGATCGCCATCCGGAAATCCTGCCGGTCGGCGCGGACGGCGCCGTGTGGCAATTCGGTTCGCGTCGTCATTACGACATCGCGAGCCCCGTGTATCGCGAGCACTGCGTGCGTATCGCGGACGCGATGGCGCGACGCTACGGCGCGCATCCGGCCGTGATCGCCTGGCAGACCGACAACGAGCTCGGCTGTCACAACACGCTGCCGAGCTATACGCGTGCGGCGCTTGAAGGTTTTCGCGCGTGGCTCGCCGTGCGCTACGGCGACATCGGCGCGCTGAACCGCGCGTGGGGCAACGTGTTCTGGAGCATGGAATATCGCGGCTTCGACGAGATCGAGCTGCCGCGCCATACGCCGACCGACGCGAACCCCGCGCATCTGCTCGACTTTCGGCGCTATCAGTCGGACGAGGTCGCGCGGTTCCATGCGGCGCAGGTCGATGCGATCCGGCCGCACGCGCCGGGGCGCGACGTGCTGCACAACTTCATGGGATTTTTCACCGAGTTCGATCACTACGCGTTCGCCCGCGGTGGCCTCGATGTCGCCGCGTGGGACAGCTACCCGGTGCCGCGCACTGAAGTACTGCCGCTCGACGAAGCCGACAAGCGGCGCTGGGCGCGCACCGGCCACCCCGACGTGTCGGCGTTTTCGCACGACCTGTATCGCGGTGTCGGCAGCGGCCGGATGTGGGTGATGGAGCAACAGGCGGGGCCCGTCAACTGGGGGCCGCACAACCCGGTGCCGCACGCCGGCGCGGTGCGGGTGTGGACGTGGGAAGCGTTCGCGCATGGCGCGGAGCTCGTGTCGTATTTCCGCTGGCGGCAGTATCCGCATGCGCAGGAGCAGCTGCACTCGGGGCTCAACGCACCGGACGACCAACTGTCGCCGGGCGGCCGTGAAGTGGCGCGTGTCGCACGCGAGCTGGCCGCGCTGGATCCCGGGCTCGTCGCCGGCGCGCGCGAGCCGGCGCGCGTCGCGCTGCTGTTCGATTACACGGCCGACTGGATGATCCGGATCCAGCCGCACGGCGCCGGTTTCGACTATCAGCAGCACACGTTCGACTGGTATCGCGCGCTGCGCGAACTGGGGCTCGACGTCGATATCGTCGCGGCCGATGCCGACGTGTCGCGCTATGCGCTCGTCGTCGCGCCGACGCTGCCGGTCGTGCCGGATCGCGTCGTCGAGCAGGCCGCGCGCGGGAATGCGCACTGGCTGTTCGGGCCGCGCACGGGGTCCCGCACCGCCGACTTCGCGATCGTGCCGGGCCTCGCGCCAGGCAAGCTGCGCGACGTGCTGCCGGTGCGGATCGCGCAGGTCGAGTCGCTGCGGCCGTCGCTCGCGCCGCGCGTCGCGTTCGACGGTGTCGACGGCCACGCGCTGAAATGGCGCGATCACATCGACCTCGACGGGGACACCCGCATCGACGTGCTCGCGGCCTGCGACGACGGCGTGCCCGCGCTCGTGCGGCACGGCCAGGTGACGATGGCGACCGCCTGCTTCGATCGCGCGCTGTTGCGCGCGATCGTCGGCCGCTGCGCGCGCGACGCCGGACTGCCGGTGCGCGCGCTGCCTGACGGCGTGCGCTTGTGCCGGCGCGGGCGTGTCGTGTTCGGGTTCAACTACGGCGACACCCCTTGCACGCTGCCCGCGCCGGACGGTGCGCGCTTCGTGCTCGGCGGCCCCGAACTGGGCGCGGTCGACGTCGCCGCATGGGTCGAGCCGGACTGACGCGATGCGGTCGTTGCCGTCGCCGCGCTTGCATGTCGCGCGCCTCGCGCGGATCGCGCATTTCGTGCCGCTGTCCGCGGCGGCGCTGATGCTTGGCGTCGCGATGTCGTTTACCGCGCCGTACCTGTCGCTGTTCGGCGTGGAGGCGGCCGGGATGTCGCCGTTGCTGGCGGGCGTCTTCATGACGCTGATCGCGGCGAGCGGAGTGGTCGCGAGCACGTGGGCCGGGCGGTGGTCGGATCGTCGCGACCGCCACCGGCCGCTGCTCGTCGCATCGCTCGCCGCCGCCGCGCTCGGCTTCGCGCTGCTGTGCGTGCTGCGCGCGCACGTGCCGGTGATCGCGGCCGGCACGATCCTGCTTGGCGCGGGCGCCGTGTCGCTGTCGCAGATCTTTTCGTTTGCGCGCGCGGTGCTGCCGGTCGACGACGATGCGCAGCGCGAGCTCGCGTCGGCCGCGCTGCGCACGATGCTGTCGGTCGCATGGGTGTTCGGTCCCGCGCTCGGCGCGCTGATCCTCGCGCGGACGGGCTTTACCGGGCTCTTTCTCGCGGCGGCCGCGGGCTTCGTTGCGTGCGCGGCGATCGTCGCGCGGATTCCGGAGCCCGCGCGGCGGCCGGCAGCCGTTCACGTGCAAGCGGTCGGGAACGACGCAAACACGCCCGCCGATACGACTGCGATCATCGTCGCGCCGCGCGCGCGCGTGCTGCGGACCCTCGTCGCGCTCACGCTGATGGGGCTCGCGGCGAACGCGACGATGATCGTGCTGCCGCTGTACATCGTGCGCTGGCTCGGCGGCACGCCCACGAACGTGTCGGCCGCGCTGGGCCTCGCCGCGTTGCTCGAGATCCCGATGATGCTGTGGCTCGGCACCCGGTCGACGCGGCTCGACAAGGCACGCTGGCTCACCGCGTGCGCGGCCGTGCACGCCGCGTATTTCATCGGGCTCGCGGCGGTGACGCGGGTCGACATGATCCTGCCGCTGCAACTGCTGAGCGCGTGCGTGGTCGCGATCACGTCCTGCCTCGGGATGACGCGCGTGTGCGACCTGATGCCCACGCGCCCCGGCACCGCGACCGCGATGTTCTTCAGCACCGCGCGGGTCGGCTCGATCGCGTCGGGCGTGCTGTCGGGCGCGTGTGTCGACCTGTTCGGCTATCGCGCGACGTTCGCGGGGTGCTGCGGGCTCGCGCTCGTCGCGTTCGCGCTGCTCGCCCGGGATGGGCGGGATGCGCGCGGCGAGCGGGGCCGTGCGCGTGATGCAAGCGGCACGACGGCGCCTGCGCGGCGCCGCTTCGATGCACCGCACTGACGCGCGATGCGCCGGTGCGGTGATGCCGTGACGCCGGGACGGGTCAGCGCCGGCGGACCGCGTCGAGCGACGACAGCGCGTTGCCGTGGAAGTCGAACCACGTATTGTTGTCCCATTGATCGCCCGCGCCGACCTTCCAGCCGACGCCCGGCGTCGGGATCCATTCCGGCTCCCACCAGAACACGCCCTTGCCGCGATTGCCCGGCACGCCCTTCACGATATCGACGACCGCCCCGAGGAATTGCGACTGGCCCGCCGGTGACGGCGGGAACGCGGTCGAGCCCGTGTTCGTCATCGCGTTCGGTTCCGAGTCGCCGTCGCTGGTGGTCCACGGATACGCGGTCTCCACGACGATCAGCTCCTTGTCGTAGCGCACCGCGAGGTCGTTCGCGTTGTTGCGCAGGTCGTCGAGCGAGCCTTGCCACTGCGGGTAATACGACAGGCCGATCACGTCGAACGTCACGCCGCGCTGCGTCGCGCTGTCGAACCACCAGCGGCTTTTGGCGTTGTCGCCGCCGCTGTCGATGTGCAGCATCACCTTGATGCGCGGATCGACGGCCTTCACCGCATCGCGGCCCGTCTTCAGCAGCTGCGCGAGGTTGTCCCACTGGTCGTAGCGGCCGAGCGGCCACAGCATGCCGCCGGTGATCTCGTTGCCGATCTGCACCCACTCGGGCCGCACGCCGGCGCGCTGCAACTCGCGCAGCACGTCGGTCGTATAGGCCGACAGCAGCGCGCACGTATCGGCGAGATTCTTGCCGGCCCAGGCGTGCGGCGGATATTGCTTGCCGGGGTCGGCCCACCAGTCGCTGTAGTGGAAGTCGATCAGGATGCGCATCCCCAGCGCGGCCGCACGCTTCGCGAGCGCCACGACGTGTGCGGCATTGTTGTAGCCGGCCGCATCGCTCTGGTTGGCGGGGAAGAAGTCCGGATTGCCGGGATCGTTCCAGACCTTGATGCGGATCGAATCCACGCCATGCGCGTGCAGGATCTTCAGGCAGTCGCGCGGGTGCCCGCGGTCGAAGTATTGCGCGCCGTGCGCCTCGAGCTCCGGCAGCGTCGACACGTCCGCGCCCATCGCGAACGGGACGCCGCCCGCGGCGCGCGCAACGCCTTGCGCGACGGCCGGCAGCGTGCCGGCCAGGTCGACGCAGGCGAGCGCCGCGGTCGAGACACTCCAGCGCAACATCGATCGTCTGTTCATTGTCATCCTCCAGTGTTTGGCCCGGTCGATCGCTTGGCCGGATCGCGGGCATTGGCGGTTTAAGCGCTTAAATTTCGGCCTCGATACGAGGCCGGAATGAGCGTAGCGCAGCCCCCGATGCCTACGCAAAGAACGCGTGCGTTGCCTACTATCTGGCGCTACGTGCGCACGCCGACCCGATACCGCGTCGTCTGGCGATAGGTCGCACCCGGCTGAAGGATGGTTTCGTCGCGCAACGCGTGCATGTTGACCTGGTTCGGAAAGCACCCGGCTTCGACGCACAGCGCCGCATGCTGCACGCACGACACGCCGCCGCTTGCGCGCACGCCGTCGAGATAGTTGCCCGTATAGAGCTGCAGCCCGCGCTGATCCGTCGACACGGCGAGCTCCCGGCCGCTTTCCGGATCGTAGATCGCCGCGACGGGCCGCACGCCGCGCCCGGGGTCGCGCAGCACGTAGCAGTGGTCGAAGCCGCGCCCGCGGGCGAGCTGCGCATGCGGCCAGTCGAGGCGCGCGCCGATCGGCGCGCTCTGCCGGAAATCGAACGCGCTGCCCGTCACGTCGGCCGTGCCGGTCGGGATCAGCGCGTCGTCCACTTCGACGAACGCATCGGCGTCGATCTGCAGCAGATGCCCGCGCACGTCGCTGCCCGCGCGTCCGCTGAGGTTGAAGTAGCTGTGATTCGTCAGGTTCAACGGCGTGGGCGCATCGGTTACGCCCGTGTAGTCGATCGTCAGCGTGCCGTCGTCGTCGAGCGTGTAGCGCACCTGCACGCTCACGTTGCCGGGGAACCCGGCATCGCCTTCCGGCGAATCGAGCCGCAGCGTCAACCCGCCGTGGTCGTCGATCACGTCCCAGCGCGCGCGATGAAAGCCGCTCGCGCCGCCGTGCAGCAGGTTACCGTTCTCGTTGCGGTCGAGCGTGTAGTCGACGCCGTCGAGCGTGAAGCGCGCATCGGCGATCCGGTTCGCCCAGCGACCGACCGTCGCGCCGAGGTACGCGCCCGAGTCGACGTAGTCGGCCGGCGTGTCATGGGCCAGCACGATATCGGCGAAGCGCCCGGTACGGTCGGGGGCGAGCCACGACACGACGGTCGCGCCGAGATCGCTGACGACGACGCGCATCCCGTGCGCGTTGCGCAGCGTGAAGCGCCGCACCGGATCGCCGCCGGGCGGCGTGCCCCACGGCTCGGACGGAATGCGGCCGAGCTCGGCTGCCGGGCGGGAAGTGGCGGTATCGATAGGCATGAGTGGGTTCGCTCGTGGGCGGTGAATTCAGTGGGCGGGCGCGGTGCGTTCCTGGTATTCGCGCGGCGTGCAGCCGAGTTCGCGGCGGAACACCGCATACATGTATTGCAGCGACGTGAAGCCGCAGCGGATCGCGACTTCCGCGCTCGACGCATTGCGGGCCGCGAGCAGCGCCTGCGCGGCCTCGAGCTTGTGACGCAGGATTTCCTGGTGCACGGTGCGCTGCAGTTCGCGCCGGAAGTGCTCCTCGAGCAGCGAGCGCGACACCCCGACATAGTCGGCGACCTGTTCGGTCTTGATCCCCTGGCACGCGTACTGGCGGATGAAATGCCGTGCGCGCATCACGTGCGGGCTCGCGAGCGGTTGGTGGCGCGTCGATTCGAGCACGTTGATGCCGACCGGCGGCACGAGGATGCGCTGCCCGGGAAAACGCGCGCCGCGCAGCATCCGGTGCAGCAGGTGCGCGGCGGTGCGGCCCATTTCCTCGGTGCCCTGGATCACCGACGACAACGGAATGCGCGTCAGCGTGCGGGTGAGCGGATCGTTGTCGATGCCGATGATCGCGACCTGCTCCGGCACCGCGATGCCGGCGATCAGGCACGCCTGCAGCAGGTGCCGCGCGCGCGCATCGGTGACCGCGATCACGCCCACGGGTTTCGGCAGCGCATGCAGCCAGCCGATCAACTGCTCGATCGCGTGATCCCAGCCCGACGCGCTCGTCGACACGCCGCGGTAGATCGGCGCGTCGAGCCCGTCCGCGCGCGCGAGCCGGTCGAATGCGAGCTCGCGCTGCTGCGCCCAGCGATTCTCCTGGGCGGCCGGCAGGCTGTACATCGCGAAATGCGCGAGCCCCGCGCCGATCAGGTGCGTATAGGCGAGCGACACGAGCTTGGGGTTGTCGGTCGCAATATATGGGACGCCGTCCGGATACTGCGCCGGATCCTCGTATGACGAGCCGACCGCGACGATCGGCAGCGGCGAGCCGGCGAGCGCGTCGGCGACGGCCGGATCGTCGAAGTCCGCGATGATGCCGTCGCCGTCGAAGCGCTCGATGCCGGCGAGGCGGCAGCGGAAGTCGTCTTCGAGGAACAGGTCCCACACGACGCGCGTCGTGTGCAGGTACTGGCCGATGCCGCTGATGATCTCGCGGTCGTAGACCTTGTTCGCGTTGAACAGCAGCGCGATGCGGTGCGGTGTCTGGGCGGAAGGGGCGCGGTTCATCTGGTGTCGGGGCACGCGCGCCGGGCGCGTCGTGCCGTTGTCTCCGTGGCGCGCCCGGGGCGGCGGCGCGCGGTGTTCTGGTGTCCGGCGATTGTAGGACGGAACCCGCGTCGCGCGCAGCAGCTGGCAAGAAACGTTAAGCATGCTGCGCAATTTCGCAATTGCCGGCCGGCAGGCGCGCGGGCACGATCCAGTCAACCGAATTCGGCCGCGTGCGTCGCCGCGACGCGCGTTGCGCTGCAACAAGAGCCTGCACGGAGACACCATGTCGTATTTCGAACACATTCCCGCGATTCGTTACGAAGGTCCGCAGTCGGACAACCCGCTGGCCTACCACCATTACGACGCCGAGAAGCGCGTGCTCGGCAAGACGCTGGCCGAGCATCTGCGGATTGCCGTGTGCTACTGGCACACGTTCGTATGGCCGGGGCACGACATCTTCGGGCAGGCCGCATTCCAGCGGCCGTGGCAGCAGCCGGGCGACGTGCTCGAGCGGGCGCGGCTGAAGGCCGATGCGGCATTCGAATTCTTCACGAAGCTCGGTACGCCTTTCTACACGTTCCATGACACGGACGTCGCGCCGGAGGGCGACAGCCTGCGCGAGTACGCGGCCAATTTCGCGCGGATGGTCGACTATCTCGGCGAGCGCCAGCAGGCGAGCGGCGTGCGGCTGCTGTGGGGTACCGCGAACCTGTTCTCGCACCCGCGCTTCGCGGCGGGCGCGGCGACGAACCCGAACCCCGACGTGTTCGCGTGGGCCGCGGCCCAGGTGTGCCACGCACTCGACGCGACGCACCGGCTCGGCGGCGAGAACTACGTGCTGTGGGGCGGCCGCGAAGGGTACGAGACGCTGCTCAATACCGACCTGAAGCGCGAGCGCGAGCAGTTCGCGCGCTTCCTGTCGATGGTCGTCGAGCACAAGCACCGGATCGGCTTCACGGGCGCGCTGCTGATCGAGCCGAAGCCGCAGGAGCCGACCAAGCACCAGTACGACTACGACGTCGCGACCGTGCACGGCTTCCTCGTGCAGTACGGACTGCAAAACGAGATCCGCGTGAACATCGAGGCCAACCACGCGACGCTCGCCGGTCATTCGTTCCATCACGAGATCGCGAATGCGTTCGCGCTCGGCGTGTTCGGCAGCGTCGACGCGAACCGCGGCGACCCGCAGAACGGCTGGGACACCGACCAGTTTCCGAACAGCGTCGAGGAACTGACGCTCGCGTTCTACGAAATCCTGCGCCACGGCGGCTTCAGCACCGGCGGGATGAACTTCGACGCGAAGGTGCGCCGCCAGAGCGTCGATCCGGAAGACTTGTTCTACGGCCACGTCGGCGCGATCGACGTGCTCGCGCTGGCGCTCGAACGCGCGGCCGTGCTGGTCGAGAACGACCGGCTCGACGCGCTGCGCCGGCAGCGCTACGCGCAGTGGGACGACGCGTTCGGCCGCAAGATCCTGTCGGGCGGCTATACGTTGCAGTCGCTCGCGGACGACGCGCTCGCGCGCGGCGTGGACCCGCGGCATGCGAGCGGCGCGCAGGAGCGGCTCGAGAACATCGTGAACCAGGCGATCTACGGGCTGCGCTGACGCCATGTATATCGGACTCGATCTCGGCACGTCGGGCGTGAAGGCGGTGCTGCTCGACCGCGACGGTGCGGTGCGCGCGAGCGCGAGCCGGCCGCTGACGGTGAGCCGGCCGCGGCCGCGCTGGTCCGAACAGGCGCCGCGAGACTGGTGGGACGCGGCATGCGGCGCGCTCGCCGCGCTCGTCGACGAAGCACGCGCGGCCGGCATCGACCCGCACGACATCGCCGCGCTGGGGCTGACCGGGCAGATGCATGGCGCCACGCTGCTCGACGCGCACGGCGACGTGCTGCGCCCCGCGATTCTCTGGAACGACGGTCGCGCGGATGCGGAGTGCGCGGAACTCGAGCGGCTCGCGCCGGCGCTGCGCACCGTGGCCGGCAACGTCGCGATGCCCGGCTTCACCGCGCCGAAGCTGCTGTGGGTGCGCCGTCACGAGCCCGACGTGTTCGCGCGGATCGCGCACGTGCTCTTGCCGAAGGACTATCTGCGCTACCGGCTGACCGGTGCGTTCGCAACCGATCCGTCGGATGCCGCCGGCACGCTGTGGCTCGACGTCGCGAAGCGCGACTACGACGACGCGCTGCTTGCCGCGTGCGGATTGTCACGCGCGCAGATGCCGACCGTGTTCGAGGGCAACGGCGTGACCGGCACGCTGCTGCCAGCCGTTGCGCGCGCGCTCGGGTTGCGCGAGATCCCGGTGGTGGCCGGCGGCGGCGACAACGCGGCCGGCGCGGTGGGCGTCGGCATCGTGCGGCCCGGCGATGCGCTGCTGTCGCTCGGCACGTCGGGCGTCTATTTCGCGGTGTCGGACGGGTTTCGCGCGAACCCGGAATCGGCGGTGCACAGCTTCTGTCACGCGCTGCCCGATACGTGGCACCTGATGTCGGTGATGCTGAACGCGGCCGGCTGCCTCGACTTCAGCGCGCAGCTGGCCGGTTACGGCGGCGTCGCGGCGCTGCTCGACGATGCCGAGACGAACGCGCGCGCAAGCCGCCCGTGGTTCCTGCCGTACCTGAGCGGCGAGCGCACGCCGCACAACGACGTGAATGCGAAGGGCGTGTTCTACGGGCTCACGCCCGACACGCAGCGTGCGGATCTCGCGAACGCGACGCTCGAAGGTGTCGGCTTCGCGCTGCTCGACGGCATCGACGCGCTGCATGCGGCCGGGCTCGCGCCCGATAGCATCACGGTGATCGGCGGCGGCTCGCGCAGCGCGTACTGGACGCAGATGCTCGCCGACCTGAGCGGTCGCGCGCTGACGCTGCGCGCGGGCGGCGAAGTGGGGCCGGCGCTGGGCGCCGCGCGCCTGGCGCGTCTCGCGCTCGAACCGGATGCGCCGCTCGACGACGTGTGCCCGCAGCCGCCGATCGTCGCGGTGCGCGAGCCCGACCTCGCGCGGCATGCGTGGTATCGCGACGTGCGGCGTCCGACGTTTCGCGCGCTTTACCGCGCGCTCGAACCGGTGTTTGCAACGGGCGCATGACGTGTGCATGACGTGCGCGTTGCAGTGACTCGATGCGGGCGGCGCATTCCGGCGGCCGCCCGGCGTTCGTGAGGTTGTCCAATAACGAGAGGAGTGGAGACATGAAATCCGTGACGCGTCGTACCGTATTGAGCACGCTTGCCGGCGCCGCCGCGCTGGCGGTCCTTGCGCTGGGCGCACCGCCCGCGCACGCGAGCAAGGACAAGCCCGAGATCGGCTTCTGCATCGACGACCTGCGCGTCGAGCGCTGGTCGCGCGATCGCGATTATTTCGTCGCGGCCGCGACGCAGCTCGGCGCGAAGGTGTCGGTGCAGTCGGCCGATGCCAGCGAGGCGCGGCAGATTTCCCAGATCGAGAACCTGATCTCGCGCGGCGTCGACGTAATCGTGATCGTGCCGTTCAATTCGAAGACGCTCGGCAACGTCGTCGCCGAAGCGAGGAAGGCCGGTATCAAGGTCGTGTCGTACGACCGCCTGATCCTCGACGCGGATGTCGACGCGTACATCTCGTTCGACAACGAGAAGGTCGGCGAACTGCAGGCGCAGGGCGTGTTCGACGCGAAGCCGAAGGGCAACTACTTCCTGCTGGGCGGCGCGCCGACCGACAACAACGCGAAGATGCTGCGCGCGGGTCAGTTGAAGGTGCTGAAGCCGGCGATCGACCGCGGCGACATCAAGCTTGTCGGCCAGCAATGGGTGCCCGAGTGGAGCGCGTCGACCGCGCTGCGGATCGTCGAGGACGCGCTGACCGCGAACAACAACAAGATCGATGCGATCGTCGCGTCGAACGACGGCACCGCGGGCGGCGCGATCCAGGCGCTCGCCGCGCAGCATCTGGCCGGCAAGGTGCCGGTGTCCGGGCAGGATGCGGATCTCGCGGCGGTCAAGCGCGTGATCGCCGGCACGCAGACGATGACGGTCTACAAGCCGCTGAAGCTGATCGCGAGCGAAGCCGCGAAGCTCGCGGTCGATCTCGCGAAGGGCGCGAAGCCCGCGTTCAACGCCCAATACGACAACGGGAAGAAGAAGGTCGACACGGTGCTGCTGCAGCCGACGCTGCTGACGAAGCGCAACGTCGACGTCGTCGTCAAGGACGGCTTCTACACCCAGGCCCAGCTGGCGAGCCAGTAACGGCACGACGGCGGCGATGCACGCGGCCGGCCAGGCGGGCGGCCGCGTGCTCACTGCGAGGCGATGAACGTATGACCGAACCCTTGCTGACGATGCGCGGCATCGTCAAGGCATTCGACGGCGTGAAGGCGCTCGACGGAATCGACCTGACCGTGCGTCCGGGCGAGTGCGTCGGCCTGTGCGGCGAGAACGGCGCCGGCAAGTCGACGCTGATGAAGGTGCTGTCGGGCGTCTACCCGCACGGCACGTGGGACGGCGAGATCCGCTGGGAAGGCGCGCCGCTCGTCGCGTCCGGCGTGCGCGACACCGAGCGCGCGGGCATCGTGATCATTCATCAGGAGCTGATGCTCGTGCCCGAGCTGTCGGTTGCCGAGAACATCTTTCTCGGCAATGAGATCACGCTGCCCGGCGGGCGCATGCACTATGCGGAGATGGTGCGGCGTTCGGAAGCGCTGCTGCGCGAGCTGCGGATCGATGCGATCAACGTCGCGCAGCCGGTGATGAACTACGGCGGCGGCCACCAGCAGCTGATCGAAATCGCGAAGGCGCTGAACAAGCGCGCGAAGCTGCTGATCCTCGACGAGCCGTCGTCGTCGCTGAGCGCCGCCGAGACGCGCATCCTGCTCGACATCGTGCGCGACCTGAAGCGTCGCGGTGTCGCGTGCGTGTACATCTCGCACAAGCTCGACGAAGTCGACGCGGTATGCGACACCGTGACCGTGATCCGCGACGGCCGCCATGTCGCGACCGAGCCGATGTGCGGGCTGACCACCGACCGGATCATCGCGATGATGGTCGGCCGCGAGATCCGCAACCTGTATCCGCGCGAGCCGCACGAGATCGGCGACGTCGTGCTGGAGGCACGCAACGTGACCTGTCACGACGTCGCGAACCCGCGCCGCAAGCGCGTCGACGACGTATCGTTCGCCGTGCGGCGCGGCGAGATCCTCGGTGTTGCCGGGCTCGTCGGCGCGGGCCGCACCGAGCTGATGCAGGCGATCTTCGGCGCGTATCCGGGCGCGAGCTCGGCGAGCGTGCGGATGAACGGCCAGCCGCTCGCGATTCGCGCGCCGGCCGATGCGATCCGCGCGGGCATCGCGATGGTGCCGGAGGACCGCAAGCGTCACGGGATCGTGCCGCAGCTCGGCGTGGGCCACAACATCACGCTGTCGGTGCTGCGCCGTTTCGCGACGCGCGGACGGATCGACGCAGCCGCCGAGCTCGATGCGATCCGCACGGAGATGCAGCGGCTGTCGGTGCGCGCCGCGCATCCGTTCCTGCCGATCGCGAGCCTGTCCGGCGGCAACCAGCAGAAGGCGGTGCTCGCCAGGATGCTGCTGGCCGACCCGCAGGTGCTGATCCTCGATGAACCGACCCGGGGCGTCGACGTCGGCGCGAAGGCGGAGATCTACCGGCTGATCTTCGCGCTCGCGAAACGCGGCGTCGCGCTGATCGTCGTGTCGTCGGAGTTGCCGGAAGTGCTCGGGCTCGCCGATCGCGTGCTCGTGATTGGGGAAGGCGAATTGCGCGGCGATTTCGTGAACGACGGCCTCACGCAGGAACAGATCCTCGGCGCCGCGCTGACGCCCGCGCGGCATCCGGCCGAACCCATTGCAGCGAGTGCGCCATGAATACCGAACTGTCTTCCTCTTCCGCCGTGCCGCCGGACGCCGACGCGCGCCGCGCGCACGGCCATCCGTTGCGCCAGATCTTCGTGCGCTACAAGGTGCTCGCGCTGCTGTTCGCGGTCGCGGCGATCTGGGTGTTCTTTTCGGTGCTGACCGATGGTGCGTTCGTCACGCCGCGCAACGTGTCGAACCTGCTGCGGCAGATGTCGATCACCGGGATGCTCGCGTGCGGGATGGTGTTCGTGATCATCGCGGGCGAGATCGACCTGTCGGTCGGTTCGCTGCTCGGGCTGCTCGGCGGCGTCGCGGCGATCCTCGACGTCAATCGTCACTGGCCCGTCGCCGCGACGGTGCCGGCGGTGCTCGCGCTCGGCGTGCTGGTCGGGTTGTTCAACGGCTGGTGGTCGACCTACCGTCGCGTGCCGTCGTTCATCGTCGGGCTGGGCGGGATGCTCGCATTCCGCGGCATCCTGCTCGGCGTGACGGGCGGCTCGACGATCGCGCCGGTGTCCGACGGCTTCGTGTTCATCGGCCAGGGCTACCTGCCGCGCGTGGCGGGCGACGGGCTCGCGCTGCTGCTGTTCGCGCTCGTCGCGCTGCTGGTCGTCCGGCAGCGCGGCACGCGGCGCCGTTATCGGCTGGCGCTCGCGCCACTGTGGCAGGACGTCGCGAAGATCGTCGGCGCCGGGGCCGTGCTGTTCGCGTTCGTCGCGATGCTCGACCGCTACGGCGGCATCCCCGTGCCCGTGCTGCTGCTGCTCGCGCTGCTCGGCGCGTTCTCGTGGATCGCGACGCAGACCGTGTTCGGCCGACGCATCTATGCCGTGGGTTCGAACCTGGAGGCGACGCGATTGTCGGGCGTCGATACGGATCGCGTGAAGCTGGCGATCTTCGCGCTGATGGGGCTGATGTGCGCGTTCGCGGGGATCGTCAACACCGCGCGGCTCGCGGCCGGCTCGCCGTCGGCCGGCACGATGGGCGAACTGGATGCGATCGCCGCGTGCTTCATCGGCGGCACGTCGATGCGCGGCGGCTCGGGCACCGTCTATGGCGCGCTGATCGGTGCGCTCGTGATGGCGAGCCTCGACAACGGGATGTCGATGCTCGACGTCGACGCGTACTGGCAGATGATCGTCAAGGGCGCGGTGCTGGTGCTGGCGGTGTGGATCGACGTGGTGTCGCGCTCGAACCGGCGGTGAGGTGTCGTTCTATCCCTTCTATCCCGCGTCGGCCTTGATGAAGTCGATGAACGCGAGCAGCGGAGCCGGTACGAAACGTCGCCCCGGGTAGTAAAGATACGGCCCCGAGAACGGCCGCCACCACCCGTCGAGCACGGGCTCGAGCGCGCCGCTCGCGAAGTACGGGCGCAGCCAGTCTTCGTACAGATGCACGATGCCGAGCCCTGCACAGGCAGCGTCCACGACGAGATCGACAGCGCCGCCGATCTGCACGACGAGCGGCCCCGACGGCTCCACGCGCACCACTTCGCCGTTGCGCTCGTATTCCCACGCCGGCATCGCGCCGCTCGCGAAGCGGCCGCGCAGGCATGCGTGATCGAGGAGGTCGCGCGGATGGGCGGGGCGGCCGCGCCGCTCGAGATAGGCGGGCGCCGCGGCGGTCGCGAGGCGTTGCGACCGCGGGCCGATCGGCACGGCGATCATGTCCTGTTCGAGGCGCTCGTCGTAGCGAATGCCGGCGTCGCAGCCGGCCGCGAGGATATCGACGAAGCTTTCGTCGGCCACGACCTCGAGCCGTATCTCCGGATACGCGTCGAGAAAGCGCGGGACGATCGACGGCAGCACGAGCCGCGCCGCGCTCATCGGCACGTTGAGCTTCAGCGTGCCGACCGGCTTCTCGCGGAACGCGTTCACCACGTCGAGCGCGGCCTCCACCTCGCTCAGCGCCGGCGTGAGCCGTGCGAGCAGACGCGCGCCGGCTTCGGTCGGCGACACGCTGCGCGTCGTGCGGTGCAGCAGCCGCACACCCAGTTGCGCCTCCAGCCTGCGCACCGCTTCGCTGAGCCCCGACGCACTCGCGTCGGCCAGGCGCGCAGCCTCGCGAAAGCCCTTCGCGCGCGCCACCGCCACGAACGCGTTCAGATCGCCGAGATCGACTTGCATTGTTCGCCTTTTCGTACAGGTTGTGCGCATTATGACCGCTTATCGTGCAGCGCCGCGCGGCGTAACCTACGCTTCACTCGTTCATACAGGAGCACGATCATGTCCGCCATCGTTCAATCCGGCACGTTTTCCGTCGCGGGCCACCGCGTTCACCGCGTCGGCTATGGCGCGATGCAGCTGGCCGGGCCGGGCGTGTTCGGGCCGCCGAAGGATCGCGACGCGGCGCTCGCCGTGCTGCGCGAAGCCGTCGAATCGGGCGTCGACCATATCGACACCAGCGACTTCTACGGCCCGCATGTGACGAACCGGCTGATTCGCGACGCGTTGCATCCGTATCGCGACGATCTGCTGATCGTGACCAAGATCGGCGCGACGCGCGGCGACGACGGTTCATGGCTGCCGGCGTTTTCCGCCGACGCGCTGGCGGCCGCCGTGCACGACAACCTGCGCAACCTGCGTCTCGACGTGCTCGACGTCGTCAATCTGCGGATCATGTTCGACGTGCACGGCCCGGCCGAAGGCTCCATCGAGGCGCCGCTGTCGGCGCTGGCCGAACTGCAGCGGCAGGGCCTCGTGCGACACATCGGCCTGAGCAACGTCACGGCCGCGCAGATCGCCGAAGGCCGACGGATCTGCGACATCGCGTGCGTGCAGAATCATTACAACCTCGCGCATCGCGACGACGACGATCTGATCGATGCGCTCGGCCGCGACGGCATCGCGTACGTACCGTACTTTCCGCTCGGCGGCTTCAATCCGTTGCAGTCGTCGACGCTCGACGCGGTCGCCGCGCGGCTCGGCGCGACGCGGATGCAGACCGCGCTCGCGTGGCTGCTGCGCCGCGCGCCGAACATCCTGCTGATTCCGGGAACGTCGTCGGTCGCGCATCTGCGCGAGAATCTCGCGGCCGGCGCGCTGGTGTTGCCGGACGATGCCGCGCGCGAACTCGACGGGGTCGCGGCCGCTCGCGGTTGATGCCGGCGCGGGCGTCGTACATCGCATCGTCCGGCCGCTGAATTCAGCGAACCTCACCCAGCTGCTCGTCGATCGTGCGCGTCAACGGCGACTCGACATCGCCGGTGTGCTTCGTCTGCACGGGCTCGATCAGCACGATCCAGCATTCGTCGTCGGCGACGGGGTTATGCTGCGTGCCGCGCGGCACCACGTGCATCGAGCCGGCGGGCAGGTCGACGACGCGGCCGCCTTCATACTCGATCCTCAGATGCCCGCGCACGACGAAGAACAGCTCGTCTTCATGCGCATGGTCGTGCCACACGAGCTGACCGCGAACCTTCGCGACCTTCACATACTGATCGTTGACCTGCGCGACGATCTTGGGCGACCAGTATTCGGATACATCGGCGAAGGCAGCCTCGAGGTCGAACGATTCGGCGAACGCAACGGCGGGTAGGGTCATCTCGTCTCCAGATCCAGTGGTGGCATGCAGGATCGAAACCGGCACGTTGCCGATTCATCGATATGGGGGCCAAGCCGATTATATTGACGCCGCCGTTACGCCGCACGACGGCGCCGCGCCGCACCGCATGGGACGTCACGGGGCCCGGCCGCGACGTCACGCATCGCGATCGAGCCGGTGGCCCGGCTGTCGTCGTTGATCATGGTGCGCGATACGGTCCGGCTCGGGCTGGGCGCCGCTTGCCTGCCGGTGTCGCTCGTGAGCCGCGATCTCGCCGCCGGCACACTCGTGAGTTGGGGCGACGTGCCGGGGGCCGACATCGCGGTGTGGGCGCTGTATCCTTCCAGGCGATTATTGAGCGCGCGCGTGTCCGCGTTTCTCGATCACCTGAAGAGCGCGTTTCCGTCGGGCACACCGCACGAACTGGCCGCCTATATCGACGCGCAGCAGTGAAACCGCGCCGCGCGCGGTGTGGGGTTCGAGATACCGCGGCGACGCGCGTGCGCTACGTCCGGTCGCGGGTGCGTGCGCGTACCGCACCCGTGATCACCGCGATGCCGAACAGGATGACGGCGACGATCTCGATGATGTGCTGCGACACGTGCAGTGTCATCAATCCCCATGCCACGCCGCCGATGAAAATGATCCATCCGACCAGGTAGATAAGCAGAGTCATCGTTTTTCTCCTTGCGGTTCGGGTTCATCGCTCGGCTGCCGTCGCGCGGCGGCCGCTTTATCCGGCAGCGGTTCGTGCGCATGCAGGCCGAGGCGTTCCATCAGGCGTCGAGCGTCGAACGGTGCTTTCGTCTTCACGTCGTTGTCGAAATAGCAGTACACGTCGCGCCGCTGGGCGGGCGGCGGCGCCAGCTCCGGGGCCGCGAGGCGCGCATCGGCGGGCTGCGCGCCGCCGCGCCACGACGTGATCCTGCGCGCCCACCGATCGAGCGACGCATCGGAATACGCGCCGGAATACTTCGTTTCCGTGCCGTGCAGCCGCATGTAGACGAAGCGCGCGGTCAGATCCTCGAACTGCGGCCACGCCTCGGTGGAATCCGACACGACGAGCGCGGCCTTGTGGCGGCGCAGCAGCTTCACGAACGCCGGATCCACGAAGCTCGCGTGACGCACTTCGACAGCGTGACGCAATTTGCGCTTGCGGTCGATCTCCAGATACGGCGTCTTGACCCTGCGGTCGTGCTGTCGCGCGAGGGCGAGCGCGGCTTCCGTGTCGGGCGGCAGCAGGCTCAAAAAACGTTCCATATGTTCGGGGTCGAAACGCAGCGACGGCGGAAATTGCCACAGGATCGGCCCGAGCTTGTCATTCAGCGCGAGGAGCCCCTGCGCGAAGAAGTTCGCGCAAGCGGTCGTCGCCGTTTCGTCGCGAAAGCGCAACATGTGGGTCAGATAGCGCGAGCCTTTCACGCTGAACGTAAAACCCGGCGGCGTTTCGTCGTACCAGCGCCGCCAGCTGCCGAGCGCTTGCAGGCTGTAGTGCGTGCCGTTGATCTCGATCGTCTGCATCCGGCCGGCTGCGTATTGCAATTCTGCGGCCTGCTTCAGCCCTTTCGGATAGAAGGTGCCGCGCCATCCGTCGTAGCGCCAGCCTGAAATGCCGATGTGAATCTCGCCGGTGGTGCTGTTCACGTCGATGCCCGGAAGTCCGTGGATATCCGTGGCAAGTAGCAAGGCGCGTGCCGCGGCGCGGCACGCGTGCGCTCCGTCGCTTGCCGCGCCGCGCGGCGAACGCCGCTTTCGAGTCAACCATAAGGAGCACGATGAAAGCGACGTCGCACGCGCCGCGCGGCGATCACGACGCGGACAACCTCACCGACACGCCCGTCGCCGTATAAACCGGCGTCGCCTTGAAGCCGTCGACCGTCACCGTCGAGAACTTCGCCGCGCCCGCCGCGCCGTCGATCAGCGCGATCGTATCGCCGGCCTTCGGCGCATAGCCGTTCACGAACTTCACGTGCAGCGTGCCGCCCGCGACGGTCAATTGCCCGCCCACGCGCAGCCGCCCGCCGCCGTTGCCGTCGATGTCGAGTTCGAGCGTCGCGTTGTCGAGCTGCGTATAGCGCGTCGCGATCGTGACCGGCGCGCTCGCCGCGATCCGGACGCTGCCACCGGCGCCGACGTACACGTCGCCGTTGCCGAACGCCGACGCGGATGCCGCGGCGAGCGTGCCGCCGCCGACCTGCGTGCCGCCCGCATAGCGGTTGTTGCCCGCCAGGGTCAGCGTGCCGGTGCCTTGCAGCGTCAGCTTGCCGGCGCCGCCGATGTCGTTGCGCCACTGGTCGGCCGCGTTGAGTCCGCCCTGCGACGCGTCCATCGACACGATCACGTTGCCGTTGAACGCGCCGTAGCCGTCGGCCGCGGCGAACAGGTTCAGGCGGCCCCAGCCTTCCGCATCGTCCATCACCGGGTAGCCGGACGGCAGTTCGGTCGTCTTCAGCACGACGCGCCGCTGGTCGGCGCTCAGGTACGGGAAGCGCGTCTGCAGCAGGATCTCCGCGCCCTTCGGCACGACGGGCGGTGCGTCGGTCGACTCGATCGCGCCGAAGCCGAACGTCAGGCGGCGCGCGAAGGCCGTCTTGTTCGCCGTGTAATCGGCGAACCGGTCGTTGGCCGTCGTGCCCGAGTGCGCGAAGGCGGCGAACGTCGTGCCGGTCGTCCCCGTGAGCTGCTGCAGCGTCTGGTGGGCCTGCGCATACGCGGCCTGCGCATCGCTCGCATACGCGCTCAGGTTCGCCGCGCTGACGGCCAGCGCGAGCATGCGGCCGCCGATCACGTCGAGCGGCGAGTGCATGCCGGCGAGGATCCGGTTCTCGCCCAGTTCGAGGCCGCGGCTGACCATCTCCTGGAAGCGCTCCGGCACGAGCCAGGCCATCGTCATCGCATCGCGGAACGCTTCGGCCGAGTGGCCGCTGATGAAACCGCCGTCGGTTGCGGGCGTCGTGCTTTCCGCCGGGACGAGCGTCGGCGCGACGACGACGCTCGAACTCCAGCGATACGGCCGCGCGTACTTGTAGAAGCGTTTCGCGGGTTCGGTCGACGCGTTGTTGCCCATTTCGTTGAGCAGGTCGACGACCTTGCCGAAGCTCGCGTTCGTGCTGCTGCCGACGCCGACGTTGTTGCCGGCGTCGTTGTACAGCACCGTCGTCGCGTCGGCGGGCACGCTGGTGATGCTGGTGATCTGCTGCGCGGCCGTGCGCCACGCGCTGGTGAGCGGGCCCATGCCGTCGGTCACGCTGTAACCCTTGCCGCGCCGGTCGTCGAAGTAGGCGGCGTCGGCCTGCTGCTGCGTGCGCGCGGTCGTTGCGTTGACCACATACTGGACATTGGCCGCGAGCACCGTGTCGTTCAGGCTCGTGCCGCATGGCGTGCCGCTGCCGGGCAGGCCCGAGCAGGTCGACGGCGAGATCGCCGGAAACGCGCCGTTGGCCGGCGCGCTCACGCCCGCATCGACCAGCATCGTCGACGGCTGCCACAGGTCGAGGAAGCGGCTCACCACGCGCACGGCGGCGTTGGTCGACAGCGTGGCATAGCGCGCGTCGCCGCGCTGGTTGCTCGCGATGTTGTCGACGAAGGCCGGCACGCTCGGCACAGGGGCGCTGTCGACGAAGCCCGGATCCGCCGGCGGCGCCGGAACGGCCGCGATGGTCGGGTTCGTCGACGCGACGTCGTCACCGCCGCCGCAGGCGACCAGGACGAACGCACTCGACAGCGCTGCGACGTGCAGCGGGAAACGGCTCCGTGATACCAACATGCAAGACTCCATCCTGAGGGTCGAAGATGGCGGATTGTCGGGGGCGATCGTGACGTGGCGGTTAAGGATTTGTTGCGCGGCGCGGTCGATGCGCGCGAATTCTCACTATCTGGTGAATTCGTGCTGCTGAACATGCCGGACGGATCGATCCGGTCGTCGGCGAAGGCCGATATTGGACGGCGACGCGCAAGCCGCGCATGCGTGCGGCCGCGCGTGCAATTCGAAACAGGAGAGCGGAACCGCGGCGCTCACGCCGGTCGGGTGAGCGATTCCACGTCGGCGACGCACACGCGGTTTCTGCCCTGGCGCTTGGCCGCATAGAGGGCGAGGTCGGCCTGATGCGTGAGCGCATGCACGGACGGCGGCCGCGCGCGATGGCCGGTCGCGCAGCCGATGCTGACCGTGAAGGCCGGCATCGTCGCGTCGAACCCGTCGAGCCGGTTGCGCTCCACGGCGCCGCGAATCGCTTCGGCGACCTGCTGCGCACCGTGCTCGTCCGTGTCCGGCAACACCGCGACGAATTCCTCGCCGCCGTAACGCGCGGCGAGATCGCCGCGCCGTCGCGTATGCGCGCGGATGCATTCGGCAAGAAAGCGCAGCGCGGTGTCGCCTTGCGCATGGCCGTAGCGGTCGTTGTACTGCTTGAAGTGATCGGCGTCGATGAACAGCACCGACAGGCTGCCGTCGCTGCCGCGCTGCAGCCGTTCCCACTCGTCGGCGAGCGCGGCATCGAGTGCGCGACGGTTGTGCAGGCCCGTCAGCGGATCGGTGCGCGTGAGGTCCGTGAGCAGCGTCTGCTTGCGCAGGTTGTCGCGCAGCGCGAAGGCGAGCAGCCACACCACCGCGCAGAACAGCGCGCCGATGACGCACGCCGACACGCCCGCCGTCCATGTCAGGCGCGTGATGCCGGCCAGCACGTCGTGCTCGGCCGGCGCGACCACGGCAATCAGCGGCGTGCCGGGTACCCGCTGGTACGTATACAGCCGCACCGTCCCGTCGATGCTCGAGCGCGCGGAATAGAAGCCCGATTCCTGGCTCACCATCCGCTCGAACGACTTCGACCGGCGCACGCGCACCATCTGGTGATCGCTCAACGGCGGATTACGCGCGAGGATCGTGCCGTCCGCGCGCAGGATCGCGCTGACGCCGTGCGGTCCGACGTTCAATCGCGACAGCAGCTGATCGAAGTAGGCGAGATCGACGGCGACCACCGCGATCCCGTTGAACGCATGATCGGGCCGTTCGATGCGTCGCGACAGCGCGATCGATTCGGTGCCGCTGCGCGAACGCGCGCGGTACGCCTTGGACACGTAGAGGCCGACGTTGTCCGAATCGCGATGGACCTTGAAGTAGTCGCGATCGCTGAAGTCCCAGTTGTGGGTCGGGCCGCAACAACCGTCGATCAGCCGCCCGTAGCGGTCCGTCACGCCCATGCCGGTCACGTATTGCGCGGCCGTGCGTTCGAACAGCACGTCGTGACGCAAGCCGGCCTTCAGGCGCACGATGGCCGGGTTGCCGAGATCGGCGGCGAGCGACACGAGCGCGTTGTTGGACGTTTCGACGGTGCGCGCGATCTCGCTGACGAGGACGGCCGCGACATTGCGCGACGTCTCGTGCGCATGTTCGACGACTTCGCGTCGCGCGGCCCACAGCGTCACCGCGCTGATACCGAGCGCCGCGATCGACATCAGCGTGCCCAGCACCCCGACGATCAGGTGGTGGCGGCCGGCCCAGTCGGCAATTTTCTCGATCGAAGGGGATGCAGGCATGGCTCGCGCTCGTACGGGAAGCGGGCTGCGACGGCAGCGGCGCTGGTCAAATCCGGGTTAACGGCACGTGTGCCCGGAAATCGAGGCCGGCATGCGAGGCGATGACGGCGAGGCGATGACTGCGCGGCGGGCGCAAACGTGTGCGAGCGGCGCGCCGCGCAACGACTGCGCGACGATTGCATAACCGCCGCCGATGACGGCGGCGCCGCGGCTTCAGTCGAGCCCGCCCTGGCACAGGTACTTGATCGACAGGTAATCGTCGAGGCCGTAGCGCGAGCCTTCGCGGCCGTAGCCCGATTCCTTCACGCCGCCGAACGGCGCGGCCTCGCTCGCGAGCGCGCCTTCGTTGATGCCGACGATGCCCGTTTCGAGCCGTGCCGACACGCGCGCGATGCGGCGCACGTCCTGCGTATAGAAATACGCGGCGAGCCCGAACGGCGTGTCGTTCGCGGCGTCGACGGCTTCGTCTTCCGTGTCGAACCGAAACAGCGCGGCGATCGGCCCGAAGGTTTCCTCGCAGGTCAGCTGCATGTCGGCGGTGGCGTCGCCGAGCACCGTCGGCGCGTAATAGTTCGGCCCGAGTTCAGGCAGGCGCTTGCCGCCCGTGAGCACGCGCGCGCCGCGCTCGATCGCGTCGCCGACGTGGCGCGCGATCTTGTCGACCGCGCGCGCGTTGATCATCGGGCCGATCTGCGCGGCCGGGTCGGTCGCGGGCGCGACCTTCAGCGCGGCGACACGGGCGGTGAGTTTGGCGGCGAACGCATCGTAGACGCCGGCCTGCACGTACACGCGGTTCGGCGACACGCAGGTTTGCCCGCCGTTGCGGAACTTGGCGGCCATCAGCCCGTCGACCGCCGCGTCGAGCTCGGCATCGTCGAACACGATGAACGGCGCATTGCCGCCCAGCTCCAGCGACAGCTTCTTCAGCGTCGCCGCTGATTCGCGTGCGAGCAGCTTGCCGACGGGCGTCGATCCGGTGAACGTGATCTTGCGCACGCGGCCGTCGGCGAGCCAGTCGGCCACCGCGTCGATGCCGCGTTCACGCGATGCGGCGATCATGTTCAGCACGCCGGGCGGCACGCCGGCTTCCTGCGCGAGGAAGGCGAGCGCGAGCGCGGTGAGCGGCGTGTCTTCGGCCGGCTTCGCGACGACCGTGCAGCCGGCCGCGAGCGCGGGCGCGATCTTGCGCGCGATCATCGCGAGCGGGAAATTCCACGGCGTGATCGCGGCGACGATGCCGATCGGCTCCTTGAGCGCACTCAGCCGCTTGCCGCGCTGCTGCTGCGGAATCAGGTCGCCGTAGGTGCGCGTCGCTTCCTCGGCGAACCACTGCACGTACGATGCGCCGTACGCGACTTCGCCGCGCGCTTCGGCGAGCGGCTTGCCTTGTTCGCACGACATCAGCTTCGCGAGATCGTCGGTATGCGCGACGATCGCCGCGTGCCATGCACGCAGGATCGCGGCGCGGTCGCGAGCGGGCGTCGCACGCCAGGCGGGCAGCGCGCGTGCTGCCGCGTCGGTCGCGGCGCGTGCGTCGGCGGCGTCGCTGTCGGGGGCGTGGGCAACGGTGTCGAGCGTGGCCGGATCGGTGACGTCGAAGCGACGGCCGTCGCGCGCGTCGCGCCACGCGCCGTCGATCAGGTTGGCGGTGCGAACGAGTTCGGGTCGGGAGAGCGTAAGCGGCATGACAGGTCCTTGGATGAAGCGATTCGGCGACGACGGCTGCGGCGCGGGCGCGCGACTATCCGACGCGGACAGCGAACTGCCACGCTCATGGGTGCCGCACGCTGCGGTAGTCAGTGACGTTCGCCGAACAGCGATTCGAGCGGATAGTGCCGTTTGACGAACGGCGACTTGATGATCACGTAGCTGAAATACTTCTCGATGCCGATGTTCTGCTCGAGCAGCCCTTCGACGATCGTCTGGTAATGGCTCACGCTGCGCGTGATGAACTTCAGCAGATAGTCGTAGCCGCCGCTCGCGAGATGGCACTCGACGATCTCGTCGACGTTGCGGATCGCCGCGACGAAGCGGTCGAAGTCCTCGCGGCGGTGGTCGGCCAGCGTGACCTCGGTAAACACGACCTGCACGTCGCCGAGTTTCTCGAGCTGGATGTGCGCGCCGTAGCCGCCGATGTAGCCCGCCTTCTCGAGCCGCTTCACGCGGATCAGGCATGGGCTGGGCGACAGCCCGACCGCATCGGCCAGTTCGACGTTGGTCATGCGGCCGCGCTTCTGCAACTGGGAGAGGATGCGCAGGTCGATGCGATCCAGCTTGCTGTCCGTCATGTTCACGTGAGAGCGGAAAAATGGAATGTCCGGTTACTTTAGAGTCGAACGATGGCCGCCACAAGCCCGGCTTTCCCTCGGCTGGCTCAGGCCGGCTGCGCGTGCGCGGCGTCGAGCGCACGCTGCACGCCCGCGTCGGCCAGCACGTCGTCGAGCGTCTTGCGCACGCGTTCGAACAGCAGGTCGAACTCGCCCGCGGTGAAGCTCAGTGCCGGCGCGAAACCGAGCACGCCGTCGCCGAATGCGCGAAACACCACGCCGTTCGCGTAGGCGGCCGCCGCGATCCGGTCGGGCACGTTCAGCGCCGCGTCGAAGCGCGTCTTGCGCGCCTTGTCGGACACCAGTTCGAGCGCGCCGAGCAGGCCGATCGAGCGCGCGTCGCCGATGAGCGGATGCGCGCGCAGCGCGTCGAGCCCCGCCGCGAAGCGCGGCGCCATCGCCTGGCCGTTCGCGAGCAGCCCGCCTTCGTGATAGAGCTTGAGCACCTCGAGGCCGATCGCCGCGCTCACCGGGTGCGCGGAATACGTATGCCCATGACCGACCACGGCCGACTCCGCACCGCTGCCCGCGATGCCTTCGTAGATTTCGTCGGACATCAGCACCGCGCCCATCGGCGCATAGCCGGCGGTCAAGCCCTTCGCGACGGTCATCAGGTCCGGATCGACCTGCTCGCCCTCGCACGCGAACAGCGGGCCCGTGCGGCCGAAGCCGGTGATCACCTCGTCGGCGACGAACAGGATGCCGAGGCGCCGGCATGCGTCGCGCATCGCCTTCAGCCAGCCGGGCGGCGGCACGATCACGCCGCCCGAGCCCTGCACGGGCTCGCAGAAGAATGCGGCGACGTTGTCCGCGCCGAGCTCCGCGACCTTCGCTTCGAGCGCGGCGACCGACGCGGCGATCAGCGCCTGCGGATCGTCGCCGAGCGGGTGGCGATACGGGTAGGGCGACGGAATATGGTGCTGGTCCGCGCGCGGCACGTCGAAATGGCGGTGGAACACGGGCAGCGCGGTGAGCCCCGCGCCGATCGACGACGAACCGTGATAGCCGCGCTCGAGCGCGATCATCTGCTTCTTCGACGGGCGGCCGGTCGCGTTGAAATAGTGCGTGATGAAGCGCAACGCGGAATCGACCGCATCCGAGCCGCCGAGCGTGAAGTACACGCGGTTCAGCGACGGCGGCGCGAGCGCCGCGAGCCGTTCGGCGAGCTCGATCGCGGGCTGCGAGCCGAAATGGAAATAACCGGTCGCGTAGGGCAGCTTCTTCATCTGCTCGGCGGCGGCCTTCACGATGCTGTCGCGGCCGTAGCCGACGTTCACGCACCACAGGCCCGAGAACGCATCGAGCAGCGTATGGCCGTCGCCGTCGCGCAGGAACACGCCGTCGGCGGATTCGAGCACGGTGACGCCACGCGCCTCGTGCGCGCGATAGTTGACGACGGGGTGGATCAGGTGTTGACGATCGGCTTCGATCAGCGCGGCTTGGTTCATGGCAGGGCGGGACTCTCGTCGGGTGTCAGCGGTGAGTCCATGCTACCGGGCGAGAAATCCGCACGCGTCTTCAATTTGTCGCCCGAAACGTATGGTCGCGGCGTTTGCACGGGGCGCTTCGGCATTTTCTGCTGCGCGCCCCGCCGGGCCGGGCGAACGCGTCAGTAGCCGCGCGCGCGATCGACGATGCCGATCATCGGCTGTCCTGCCCGATGGCGCGCGAGGTTCTCGAGCACCGCGTCGACCGCGGTGTCGGGCCGCGTCGCGCTCGCGATGTGCGGCGTGATGCGAATGCGCGGATGCGTCCAGAACGGGTGGCCGGCAGGCAGCGGTTCCGGCTCCGTCACGTCGAGGATCGCGCTGTCGAGCCGGCCGCTGTCGAGTGCGGCGAGCAGCGCGGCCGCATCGAGCTGCGGGCCGCGCCCGACCTGCACGAGCGATGCGCCGGCCGGCAGCGCATCGAACACGCGTGCGCCGAGCAGCCCGCGCGTGCTGTCGGTGAGCGGCAACAGGCAGATCAGGATGTCGGTGCGGGCCAGGAACGTGTCGAGCGCCGCGTCGCCCGCGTAGCAGTCGATGCCGTCGAGCGTGCGCGGCGTGCGGCTCCAGCCGGCGCACGGGAAACCGAAGCGCCGCAGCGTGTCGAGCACGGCCTGGCCGAGCGTGCCGAGCCCGAGCACGCCGACGCGCCGCGACGCGGCCGCGCGCACCGGCTTCTCGCACCATGCCTGGACGCGCTGTTGCGCCGCATAGTCGAACAGGTCGCGGTGGATCGTCAGCACCGCCTGCGTCACGTATTCGACCATCCCTTCGACGATGCCGGGCTCGATCATCCGCACGACCGGGATGTGTGCCGGCACGCGCGACAGGTCGAACTGATCGATGCCGGCGCCGACCGAGAACACGACCTCGAGGTTGGGCAGCAGCGCGACCGGGTCGTCCGGCGGTTGCCATGCGGCGAGGTAGCGCACGTCGTGCGGATCGCCGAGATCCGGCCAGATCCGGAACGTGAGGTCGGGCGCGCGTTGCGCGAAGCGCTGTGCCCATTGCGCGCCGCGCACCGGGTCGGCCTTGTACAGGAAGCTCATCGTGCGTGCCGCTCAGCCGAGCGCCTGATTGACGATCGCGAACGCGCGCAGCGCCGGATCGCGCGCGGGCGCCGCACCGCGCGCCATCGCGACGACGGTATCGACACGCGGCAGGCCGAGCCCCTGCAGCCAGTCGGACAGCCCGCTGTCGCCCGGCACGTCGAGGCGCACGAACATGCCTTCGTGCAGCGCGAGCCAGTGGCTGATCAGCGCCTGCGCGCGCAGCGCGTCCGGCGCGACCACCGGGCCGATCGCGTGGCCGCGGCCGAAGCGCCGAAACAGCGCGAAGCCGAGCAGTTCGCCGTCGCGATCGAGCGCGATCCCGTTCGCGACGTCGAGCAGCGCATCGATCACCGCGCCGCGCGCGTAGCCGGCCGCGCGCGATGCGAGCGCCGCGAGGCGCGGCCCGTCGTTCGTGCCGAGCGGGCGCAGGCGCTCGCCCGGCGGCAGCGAGATCAGCGGCGGCTGGAACGCAGCGCCCTGGTGCTGGTCGATCGTGGCGATCGCCTCGAAGCCGAACTTCATATAGAGCGGTTCGCCGGACGGCGTCGCATGCAGGAATATCGTGCGCGCGCCGAGACTCTCGACGACGCGCGCGAGCAGTTCGCGGCCGATGCCGCGGCCCTGGCGCTCGGGCGACACGATCACCATGCCGAGCGACGCATGCGCGTCGTCGAAGCGCCAGCCGAGCGCGGTGCCGACGACGCCGGATGCGTCCTCGGCGACGAAGCCGCCGCCGAGCTGGAGCGCGAAGCGCCAGTCGTCGAGGCGGTGCGGCCACTTGACCGCTTCCGACAGGCGGTGCGCGGCGGGCAGGTCGGTGTCGACGAACGGGCGATAGGTAAGCGTGCGGGAAGGATTGAGGTCGGCCACGCCGGACTCCGGAGGGGTAGAAATGACCTATCGACTCTGCCAGCGACCCAGGGGCGCGGATAGGACGATTCGCCTGTTTTCCGGCGGCGGCGGGCGGTCGCGCGAGATCGATGCAAACCGGCTCGATCGGCCCGGGCGAACGCACGCGTCGTGCCGGCCGCGCTCGTCATTCCGACAGCTTGTGCTGCATGAACGCCGGTACGATGGGAGCACGGTGGCGCGGCGGCGGTTGCCGCGCCGCACCGCGTGGCGGCCGTGCCGGGCATGCGCGTGGCGGTGTCGCGAGCCCGTCGGCCGGCCGGCACGCACCGCCCGGGAGCGCACCGCAGATCGTGCCGTGCAGGGCGCGCAACACGCGGCGATCGTGCGTTTCGGACGGCATCGAACGACGTGCGACGGACTTTTTGCCCTGATTCAATTTCATACAACCCAGCCCGTCCCCGGCCCTGCCGGGGCTTCACACCGACAGGACGTCACCATGATCCAATTTGAACCGAAGTTCATCACGTTCGACTGCTATGGCACGCTGACCCGTTTCCGGATGGCCGAGATGGCGCGCGAAGTTTACGGGGACCGGCTCTCGCCGGTCGTGCTCGAGGAATTCGTACGTGCATTCGCCGCCTACCGGCTCGACGAGGTGCTCGGCGCGTGGAAGCCGTATCGCGACGTCGTCGTCAACGCGATCCGGCGCACGTGCGAGCGGACCGGCGTGAAGTTCGACGAAGCCGAGGCCGAGCGCTTCTATCTGGCGGTCCCGACCTGGGGCCCGCACCCGGACGTGCCGGCCGGCCTGTCGCGGCTCGCCAGCAAGTACAAGCTCGTGATCCTGTCGAACGCGATGGACGACCAGATCATGAGCAACGTCGACAAGCTCGGCGCGCCGTTCCACGCCGTGTTCACCGCGCAGCAGGCGCAGTCGTACAAGCCGCGGATGCAGGGCTTCGAATACATGTTCGGCAAGCTCGGCTGCAAGCCCGAGGACGTGCTGCACGTGTCGTCGAGCCTGCGCTACGACCTGATGACGGCCGAGGATCTCGGCATCAAGCACAAGGCGTTCGTGAACCGCGGTCACGAGCCCGGCACGCCGTTCTACAACTACTACGAAGTGTCGGACATCGGCCAGCTCGCGACGCAGCTCGGGCTGTAAGCGACGCCCGTGCCGACGCGGGCCGCGTGCCGCGCGCGCGGCCGTCGGGATGCACGAAGGGGGCGGGCGCGACGTCCGCTGCCCCGTTACGCGTCCGATCGGCGCACGAATCGCGGGTAATTACCGATCCGCGGCCGTTGTGCGACGCGGTGGTCGACGGAACGTACGATCAACGGCCGCATCGACAGCGAGGCATGCCGCGCCGGAATGGCCCGGGCGTATTTCGCGCTTGTCGAACATGCTGTCGCTGTCGCGTCCTCGCTGGCCGAACAGGCGACGGCCAAGCCACGCCATATCCGCGTTCCGGCTGGCTGCCCGTCGGCTGCGGGCCGTGTGCCGGCACCCGCCGGCAGGCACATCACTTCGCCTCCCTGACGCCACGCCGGCATGTGCCCGGCGTGCGCGGCACCACGAACCGCATCTCGGCAGCCAATCACGGCCAGCGCGCTCGCCACGTGTTCGCGCCCCGCGGCGGGTCATCCGGCCGTATCCCGTTCGCTCGTCAAAGCCGCTTCGACGCCGCTGCAATCTTCTGAACTTTCACGCGTCGCGTGTCGGCGCAGCGCGGCATCAAGCAAACCGCTGCACGTTGCACGCACGCAGCAAATCATGCTGCGCGGGCGGCCCAAAACGGTCGAATCGTGTGGTGCAGCCGCCCCGAATCGCGACAACCCGCATTTTGGCGGTGCTTAAATGAACTCAATGCGCATGACGTTGCGCTCGCCACCAGCAGGCGGGCGCGGCGGGTTTATCGAACCAGGCTGGACCCCACGACCCACTTTACACAGTCAGGAGCAGTTCTGATGAGCGACGATTTCGACAACGGCGGCGAGAAGGGCGGCTTCACGCGCCGCGACATGATGCGGGTCATGGCGGCGAGCGGCATGATGGCCGCCGGCGGCGGCGGACTGCTGCTCGGCACGCAGCCGGCGTTCGCCGCACCGGCGCCCAAGCGCGGCGGCAAGATCCGCGTCGCGAACGAATCCAGTTCGACGGCCGACACGCTCGACCCGGCCAAGGGCTCGACGGGCGCCGACTACATCCGGTTCTTCATGTTCTACAGCGGCCTCACGCAGCTCGACGCGAGCCTCACGCCGCAGATGAACCTCGCCGAGTCGCTGCAGACCACCGACGCGAAGACGTGGGTCATCAAGCTGCGCAAGGGCGTCACGTTCCATGACGGCAAACCGGTCGCGCCGGCCGACGTGGTGTATTCGCTGCTGCGCCACAAGAACCCGAGCACCGCATCGAAGGTCAAGACGATCGCCGACCAGTTCACCGATGCGAAGGCGACCGGCCCGGACGAAGTCACGCTCACGCTCGCCAGCGCGAACGCGGACCTGCCGGTGATCCTCGCGACGCCGCAGCTCGTGATCTGCAAGGACGGCACGACCGACTTCGCGACCGCCATCGGCTGCGGCCCGTACAAGCTGAAGTCGTTCAAGCCGGGTGTGTCGACCGTCGGCGTGCGCAACGACAGCTACTTCAAGCCCGGGATGCCGTATCTCGACGAGATCGAGCTGATCGGCATCAGCGACAGCGCGGCGCGCCTGAACGCGCTGCTGTCGGGCGACGTGCACCTGATCAACGCGATCGATCCGCGCTCGACGCAGCGGGTCGCGTCCACGCCGGGCTATGCGCTGAAGGAAACCAAGTCGGGCTTGTATACCGACCTGATCATGCGCAGCGACAACCCGATCACCGCGAACCCCGATTTCGTCGAAGGCATGAAGTACCTGTTCGATCGCGAGCAGATCCGCTCGGCGGTGTTCCGCGGCTACGCGGTCGTCGGCAACGACCAGCCGATCCCGCCGGGACATCGCTACTTCAACGCGTCGCTGCCGCAGCGTCCGCACGATCCGGAGAAGGCGAAGTTCCTGTTCCGCAAGGCGGGTGCGCTGGGCGTCACGCTGCCGCCGGTCTATGCGACGTCGGATGCGAACGGCTCGATCGAGATGGCCGTGCTGATGCAGCAGGCCGGCCAGAAGATCGGGCTGAACCTGCAGGTGAACCGCGTGTCGCCCGACGGCTACTGGTCGAATCACTGGATGAAGCATCCGCTGGGCTTCGGCAACATCAACCCGCGTTCGAGCGCCGACGTGCTGTTCACGCAGTTCTTCAAGTCGGATGCGCCGTGGAACGAGTCGGGCTGGAAGAACCCGAAGTTCGACCAGTTGCTGCTCGCCGCGCGCTCGGAGACCGACGATGCGAAGCGCAAGCAGATGTACGGCGAGATGCAGGCGCTCGTCGCGCAGCAGTGCCGAATCGGCATTCCGGCGTTCATCAGCTTCCTCGACGGCTACGACAAGCGGCTCGCGGGCCTCGGTTCGATCCCGACCGGCCCGATGATGGGCGGCATGTTCGCCGAGCACGTGTGGTGGAACGCCTGACGCGGCCGCTTGCCGCCGCCGCTTGCCGCCGCGTGCGACCGACGCGAATCACCGCGTCGGCCGCCCGCGGCTTTTCCGGGAGTGCGACTCCATGAATCGAATCCTGCTCGGGCTGATCGGCCGGCGCATCGCGGTCACCGCGCTGACGCTGCTGATCGTGTCCGCGATCATCTTCACGATCACGAACCTGCTGCCGGGCGATGCCGCGCAGGCGGCGCTCGGCCAGTCCGCGACGCCGGAGACGGTCGCCGCGCTGCGCCAGCAGTTCGGGCTCGACATGCCGGCCCACGTGCGCTACCTGCACTGGCTCGGCGGATTGGCGCACGGCGATTTCGGCCGTTCGCTGTCGGGTGACATGCCGGTGTCGGCGATGATCGACACACGCCTGCCGAAGTCGCTCGCGCTCGCGGCGATCACGACCGCGGTGTCGGTGCCGATCGCGCTGCTGCTCGGCATCCTCGCGGCCGTCAAGCGCGAGTCGATGGTCGACCGCGTGATCAGCCTCGGCACGCTGTCGCTCGTCGCGACGCCGGAATTCCTGATCGCGACGGTCGCCGTGCTCGTGCTGGCCGTGAAGCTGCACTGGCTGTCCGCGCTGTCGTACAGCGGCCCGATCGAAAGCCTGCACGATTTCCTGCGTGCGTATGCGATGCCGGTTCTGACGCTGTGCGCGGTCGTGATCGCGCAGATGGCGCGGATGACGCGCGCCGCGGTGATCGAGCAACTGAGCGCGTCGTACGTCGAGATGGCGGTGCTCAAGGGCGCGAGCCCCGCGCGCGTCGTGCTGCGCCATGCGCTGCCGAATGCGATCGGGCCGATCGCCAATGCGATCGCGTTGAGCCTGTCGTATCTGCTCGGCGGCGTGATCGTCGTCGAGACGATCTTCAATTATCCGGGCCTCGCGAGCCTGATGGTCGATGCCGTCGGCAACCGCGATTTCCCGCTGGTCCAGGCGTGCACGCTGATCTTCTGCGTCGCCTACCTGACGCTCGTGCTGTTTGCCGACCTCTGCTCGATCGTGTCGAACCCGAGACTGCGGACCTGAGCGTCCCGTCCTCCTTCCGAGATGCCGACCATGCACCCGACCGAACCCGTTCAACGCAGTAGCGCGCTGCCGCCGTCCGACGAACCGCGCCCACCGTGGGGCGGCGCGCCGCCGCCCGCGGCGCCCGCCCCCGAACAGCCGCGCAAGCGTCGCGCCGCGCGCATGCGGCTGACGGCCGGCGGCCGCGTCGGCCTGTCGATGGTCGCGCTGATGCTGTTCATCGCCGCGTTCGCGCCGCTGCTCGCGCCGCACGACCTCGGCGCGATCGTGACGCCCGACGTGTTCGCGCCGTTCAGCGCGAAGCTGCCGTGCGGCTCGGACTTCCTTGGCCGCGACATGCTGAGCCGGATCCTGTACGGCACGCGGCTGACCGTGCTGCTCGCGCTCGCGGCGGTGCTGCTCGCGGCGGTGACCGGCACGACGCTCGGGCTCCTCGCGACCGTGTCGGGCCGCGCGGTCGACGAAACGATGAGCCGGCTGCTCGACGCGCTCACGTCGATCCCGTCGAAGATGTTCGCGCTGATGTTGGTCGCCGCGTTCGGCTCGTCGCTGCCGCTCCTGGTGCTGACCGCCGCGGTGAGTTACATGCCGGGCTCGTACCGGATCGCGCGCGCGCTGGCGGTCAACATCAGCACGCTCGAATTCGTGCAGGTCGCGCGCGCTCGCGGCGAGAGCGCGCTGTACATCGCCTGCTTCGAGATGCTGCCGAACATGATTCACCCGATGCTCGCCGATACCGGGCTGCGCTTCACGTTCGTCGTGCTGCTGCTGAGCGGCCTGAGCTTTCTCGGGCTCGGCGTGCAGCCGCCGTATGCGGACCTCGGCTCGCTCGTGCGCGAGAACATCGCCAGCCTCGGCGACGGCTCGGCCGTCGCGATCATGCCCGCGGTCGCGATCGCGATCCTGACGGTGGGCGTCAACCTGTTGATCGACGGCCTGCCGCATCGCGGCCGCCGCAAGGGCGCGGCCGCGGCCGCGGGAGAACACTGATGCGAGATGAATCGACTCCGCTCGTGGAGGTGCGCGGGCTGCGCGTGGTCGGCGGCCGTCCGGGCGGCGTGGAAACGACGATCGTCCACGACGTCGACTTCGACGTCGGGCGCGGCGAGGTGCTCGCGCTGATCGGCGAGTCGGGTTCCGGCAAGACGACGATCGCGCTGTCGCTGATGGGCCATGCACGCGCCGGCTGCCGGATCGCCGGCGGCTCGGTGAAGCTCGGCGGCACGGACGTATGCACGCTGTCCGCGCAGGCGCTGACCGCATTGCGCGGCCGCAAGGTCGCGTATATCGCGCAGAGCGCGGCCGCCGCGTTCAACCCGTCGCGCACGATTCTCGACCAGGTGATCGAGAGCGCGCTGATCCACAGGACGATGACGAAGCGCGATGCGCAGGCGAAGGCGGTCGAGCTGTTCCGCGCGCTCGCGCTGCCCGAGCCGGAGACGATCGGCAAGCGCTATCCGCACCAGGTGTCGGGCGGGCAGCTGCAGCGGCTGATGGCCGCGATGGCGCTGATCACCGATCCGGAACTGGTGATCCTCGACGAGCCGACGACGGCGCTCGACGTGACCACGCAGATCGACGTGCTGCAGGCGTTCAAGAACGTGATCCGGCGCTACGGGATGAGTGCGGTGTACGTATCGCACGATCTGGCGGTGGTCGCGCAGATGGCCGACCGGATCGTCGTGTTGAGCGACGGCCAGATCCGCGAAGCGGGCGAGACCGAACAGATCCTGCACGCGCCGGCGCACCCGTATACGCAAAGCCTGATCGCGGCCGTCACGCCAGGCGCGGTCGAACGCGATGCGAAATTCGCGCAGGCCGAGCCCGCACCGCTGCTCGACGTGCGCGGCGCGATCGCCGGCTACGGCGGCCGGACCGCGAAAGGCTGGCCCGCGAAGGTGATCCTGCACGAAGTGGACCTGCGCATCGGGCGCGGGCAGACGGTCGGCGTGATCGGCGAATCGGGTTCCGGCAAGACGACGCTCGCGAAGGTGATCGCGGGCCTTGTGCCGGCGACGGCCGGGCAGATCCTGCTCGACGGCGAGCCGCTCGCGCTCGACATCGGCAAGCGCTCCAAGGAGCAGCACCGCCGCGTGCAGATCGTGTTCCAGAACGCCGATACCGCGCTGAACCCGGTGCATACCGTCGAGCGCACGCTGGCGCGGCCGCTCGCGTTTTATCACGGGATCAAGGGCGCGCGGGCGCGGCAGCGCGTCGCGGAACTGCTCGACCTCGTGCGGCTGCCGCAGGCGGTGGCCGCGCGGCGCACCGGAGAGCTGTCCGGCGGGCAGAAGCAGCGCGTGAATCTCGCGCGCGCGCTCGCGGCCGAGCCCGACCTGATCCTGTGCGACGAAGTCACGTCGGCGCTCGACACCGTGGTCGGCGCCGCGATCATGGACCTGCTGCGCGACCTGCAGGCGAAGCTCGGTGTGTCGTACGTGTTCATCACGCACGATATCGCGAAGGTGCGCGCGATCAGCGACGACATCGTCGTGCTGTACGCGGGCCGTCGTGTCGAAACCGGCAGTCGCGATGCGCTGTGCGCGCCGCCTTACCACCCGTATTCGCATCTGCTGGTGTCGTCCGCGCCGGAGCTGCGCGCGGGCTGGCTCGACGATGCGGCGGAGCGTTGCCACCGGCCGCTGGTGCCGATCGGCGAGCGCGAGAACGAGGCCGAGCTGTGTCCGTTCCTGTCGCGCTGCGCGATGCGCGTGGACGGCGTGTGCAACCAGACGGCGCCCACGCTGCGCACGCTCGGGAACGGCGCGAAGGTGTTGTGTCATCGCAGCGAGGAGGATCTCGCGCGCTTCCAGGCGGAGCCGATTCCCGCTGGTGTCACGCCGGTGAAGCTGTAGTGCGTGGCGCGCGAACCGTTCATCGCGCGGTGCGGTGAACGGCCCGCCGCATAGTCTGCCGCGGCGGTCGCGCAAAACGGCAATTTGTACGCGTGCCGCGCGCGAATACGCGGCAACTGCGGTTTTTGACGGTGATTAAATGATTCTCATTGAACGGTCGCCGATCGTCATTGCCGGCATGCAAAGAAGGATCCGATGAAACTGGAATCGTACTGGCTGGATACCCGCCCCGCGTTTCGCGCCGGCAGCGAAGGCCCCGTCGAGGGACGCGCGGACGTCGTCGTGATCGGCGGCGGTTTCACCGGCTTGTCGGCGGCGCTCGCGCTCGCGCAGCGCGGCGTGTCGGTGGTCGTGCTCGAAGCCGCGCAGGTCGCGGGCGAAGCGTCCGGCCGCAACGGCGGCCAGTGCAATACCGGCGTCGCGCAGGACTATGCGTCGCTCGCCGCGCGCATCGGTGTCGAGCCCGCGAAGCGGTTCTATCGCGCGTACGAAAGCGCGGTGAAGAGCGTCGAGACGATCGTCGCCGAACAGGCGATCGACTGCGATTTCCGGCGTGCGGGCAAGCTGAAGCTCGCCGCGAAGCCGCAACATTTCGCAGGGCTCGCCAGGACGTTCGACGCGTTGCGGCACGATGTCGATCCGGACATCGAATTGATCGAGCCGGCGCGGATCCGCGATGAAGTCGGTTCCGACGGTTTTTACGGCGGCCTGTTGCAGCGCAACGGCGCGCAGATGCACATGGGCAAGTTCGGCGTCGGGCTCGCGCATGCAGCGGTGCGAGCCGGCGCGCGCATCTACGAGCACGCGGCCGTCACGCAGCTCGAGCGGCTCGACGGCGAGCGCCACACGATCACCAGCACGCGCGGCACGATCGTTGCCGACCGCGTGCTGGTCGCGACCGGCGCATCGCAGCTCGGGCCGTTCGCATGGTTCCGGCGGCGCATCGCGCCGGTCGGCAGCTTCATCGTCGTCACCGAGCCGTTGCCCGACGCGCAGTTGAACCGGCTGTTCCCGCATCGTCGCGCGTATGTGACGTCGCGCCAGATCGGCAACTACTTCCGCGTGACGCCCGACAACCGGCTGCTGTTCGGCGGCCGCGCGCGCTTCGCGATGTCGAGCCCGCGCTCGGACGCGAAAAGCGGCGACATCCTGCGCGCCGGCATGGCCGGCTATTTCCCCGAACTGGCCCACGTCCGGCTCGATTACTGCTGGGGCGGGCTGGTCGACATCACCGCCGACCGGCTGCCGCGCGCGGGCCAGCACGACGGACTCTATTACTCGATGGGCTACAGCGGCCACGGCGTGCAGATGGCGGTGCACATGGGCCGCGTGATGGCCGACGTGCTGTATGGCGCGGCCGCGTCGAACCCGTGGCGCGAGCTCGACTGGCCGGCGATGCCCGGCCATTTCGGGCACGCGTGGTTCCTGCCGATCGTCGGCGCGTATTACCGGATGCAGGATTTCCTGCACTGAAGCGAGCGCCCAGGAGGATTCGACATGAAAGTGCGTTTCGTTGGTCCGTTCGCCGTCGTGCAGGCGGCGACATGAGGGCGGCGAGCATGGCTGTTCCGTTCCACGATCCGGTCGACGGGGCGACGCCGCGCCCGGCGCGTGTCGCGCGGCCCGTATCGGCGGCGATCGGCGACGTGCTGCGCACGATCGACGCGTCGTTCGCGCAGCCGCTGAACCTCGACACGCTCGCGGCCGTGGCCGGGTTGAGCGTGTCGCGTTTCACCGCGCGTTTTCGCAGCGAAACCGGGCTGTCGCCGCACCGGTATCTGTGCCTCGTGCGTGTGCGGCGTGCGCAGGACTTGCTGCGCACCGGTCTCGCGCCGTCGGTCGTCGCGACCGACGTCGGTTTCTTCGATCAGAGCCATCTGTGCCGGCATTTCCGGCGAGTGCTCGGGATCACGCCGGGTGGTTACGTGATGGCTCGGCCGGGTAGGCCGCCCGCGCGAACTTCGCCGACGCGCACGTCGCAAACGCGCACGTCGCAAACGCGCACGTCGCAAACGCGCACGCGTGCCGAACGCGGCGAAGCGTCGTGTCACGTCGCGTAGGCGCCAAGCGCGGGCCGCGTACCCGTACGCAGATTTCCGGCTCGAAGCCGGCGAACGACGATTTCCGATATCGCGCGACGGCGCTCGACCGGCCGCCGCGCACTGCACAGGAGCAGGAATGACCGCAGCTTTCGTGTTGCACCGTGCCGACGGCACACTTTCTTCAACCGCGTTTCGCAAGCTTGCGTTCGGCGAGAACGATCCTTTCGCGCGACATCGGGAGATCGCGTGGGAAGGGCCCGACGCGATGGCCGCGGGGCGGATCGGCTTCGTCGGCGAACTTGACGTCGCGAGTTTTCCGCACATCGAAACCCTCGTGGTCGTCGAAGGCGAGTTGACGCTGGAAGCGGCCGGGGCCGCGCCGCTGGTGCTCGGCCCGCGCGAGGGCGTGGTGATCGGCGGCGGCACCGCGCTGCGCATCACCGCGCAAGCGCCCGTGCTGTTGACGTTCTGCGCGGCCGCGTGCACGAACCCGACGAAGCGCGGCCTCTTCGCGCTGCGTGCCGACGCCGATTTCAAGCCGTCGTCATCGCTGCCCGCGGAGGTGCTGCTCGGGCCGGCGCCGCAATGCCGCAGCGACAACGTATTCGTCGACGACGGCGCCGGGTACTGCGCGGGCACGTGGGATTCGACGCCCTATCACCGGATCATTCGCCCGCATCGCGTGAACGAATTCATGCTCCTGCTGGACGGCGGCGTCCGTTTCGCCGCGCCCGACGGCAGCGTCCTGTCGCTCGGCGCCGGCGACGCGCTGTTCGTGCCGCGCGGCGCACCGATCGGCTGGGAAAGCAGCGAACGCGTGGCGAAATTCTACGTCGTGCAAAACGTCCAAGCATCAATCGACCGAGACTGAACATGTCCCCTCCGCTGCGCCATATTGAAACTTCGCCCACGCCACCGGCTTCGGCCGACGTCGTCGTGATCGGCGGCGGCATCATCGGCGTCTTCACCGCCTACTACCTCGCCCGGCGCGGGGTGTCGGTCGCGCTGGTCGAGAAGGGCCGCATCGGCGCCGAGCAGTCGAGCCGCAACTGGGGCTGGTGCCGGCAGCAGAACCGCGACGCGCGCGAGTTGCCGATGGCGAGCAAGAGCATCGACCTGTGGGAACGATTCGCCGCCGAATCCGGCGAAGACACGGGCTTTCATCGCTGCGGACTGCTGTATTTGAGCAATGACGACGAGGAGCTGTCCCGCTGGGCCAGCTGGGGTGACTTCGCGAAGACCGCAGGCGTGACGACGTACATGCTCGACAGCAAGCAGGCCGCCGAGCGCGGCCACGCCACCGGGCGGGCGTGGAAAGGCGGCGTGTTCTCGCCGAGCGACGGCACGGCCGACCCGGGCAAGGCCGCGCCGGCCGTGGCCGCCGCGCTGATGAAGCTCGGCGGCAGCGTCCACCAGCACTGCGCCGCGCGCGGCATCGAGCTGGAGGGCGGACGCGTCAGCGGCGTCGTCACGGAAGCGGGCGTCATCAAGACCAGGACGGTCGTGCTCGCCGGCGGCGCATGGGCGTCGTCGTTCTGCCGCCAGCTCGGCATTCGTTTTCCGCAGGCGTCGGTTCGTCAGTCGATCCTGAGCGTGTCGCCCGTCGCGCAGCCGCTGCCGGATGCGCTGTATACGTCCGGCGTGTCCATCACGCGCCGCAGCGACGGACGCTACGCACTCGCGATCAGCGGCCGCGCCCGCGTGGACCTCACGCCGCAGTTCCTGCGCTTCGCGCCGCAATTCGTGCCGATGTTCGCGAAGCGCTGGCGCAATCTTCAGCCGGGCGGCCTCGAAGGCCTGCGCGGCGGCCACGAATCGCTCAAGCGGTGGCGGCTCGATGCGCCGACGCCGATGGAGGCGGTGCGTATCCTGGATCCGAAACCCGATATGCCGACGGTCACCGAAACGTACCGCCGCGCGGTCGAACTGCTGCCCGAGCTGCGCGACGCAACGATCACGCACGCATGGGCCGGGTTCGTCGACAGCACGCCGGACGGCGTCCCCGGTATCGGCGAAGTGCCGGGCGTGCCGGGATTGATCCTGGCGGCAGGCTTTTCCGGGCACGGCTTCGGCATCGGCCCCGGCGCCGGTCACTTGATCGCGGATCTCGCCACGGGCGCGCAACCGCTCGTGGACCCAGTGCCGTATCGGCCGAGCCGGTTCGGCGATTCCGCATGGGGCAAGGTCGCCGATTTCTAGTCCGCGGTCGTCACCGGAACGATGGTGGCGGCCTTGGAACGATGCGTTTCGATCCGGACGGCGCGCGAGCGGCCGGATCGATGTGGTGAATGCTCGCCGCGCTGTGCAGCCTGGTGCTGCCGACATTGGAGTGCGTGATGCGTTTCGGTTCCTACTGGCTCGATACGTCCGAGCCGTTCGTGAGCCGCTCGACCGAGCGGCCTGACGGAAGTTGCGACGTGGTGGTGGTGGGCGGCGGGATCACGGGTTCGGCGGCGGCGCTCGCGCTGGCGAAGAAGGGCGCGCGTGTGGTCGTCTGCGAAGCGGGCACCGTCGGGCAGGCGGCGTCGGGACGCAACGGCGGCATGTGCAACAACGGCTTCGCGCAGGACTACGCGTTCCTGTCGCAGCGCATCGGCACGGAACTGGCGAACCGGTTGTATCTCGCGTTCGACGCGGGCGTCGACACGGTCGAGCGGCTGGTCAGGGAGGAGTCGATCGATTGCGATTTCGCGCGGCGCGGCAAGCTCAAGCTCGCGGCGAAGCCCGAGCACTACGACAAGCTCGTGCGAAGCCACGCGCTGCTCGCCGCAAGCGTGGACCCCGACACGCGCCTCGTGACGAAGGCGGAACTGCGCGACGAGATCGGTTCGAACCGCTATCACGGCGGCCTGATCTTCGAGAAGAGCGCCGGGATGCACGTCGGTCGCTATGTGCGCGGCCTGGCGAACGCCGCGCAGGCGCGCGGCGCGCACATTCTCGAGCATGCGCCGGTGCTCGGCATGACGCGGGAGGCGGGCGGCGCCTACGCGGTGCGAACGCCGCTCGGCGAGATCCGTGCGCGCCAGGTGCTGCTCGCGAGCGGCATCTCGCAGGTCGGCCCGTTCGGCTGGATCCGGCGCAGGATCGTGCCGGTCGGCGCGTTCATCATCGTCACCGAGCCGTTGCCGCGCGAGCTGCTCGACCGGTTGCTGCCGACCCGCCGGATGGTCACCGACACCAAGAACTTCGTCAATTTCTTTCGCGTCACGCCCGACAACCGGATGCTGTTCGGCGGGCGCGCGCGGTTTGCCGCGTCGAATCCGCGCTCCGACGAAAAGAGCGGCGCGATCCTACGGCAGCAGATGGCCGCCGTGTTTCCCGAGCTGGCCGACGTACGCATCGACTACTGCTGGGGCGGGATGGTCGACATGACGGCCAACCGGCTGCCGCGCGCGGGCGAGCGCGACGGCGTTTACTACTCGATGGGCTATAGCGGCCACGGCACGCACATGGCCACGCTGATGGGCACGTTGATGGCCGAGATCATGGACGGACGCGCCGATCTCAATCCGTGGAAAAGCTTCGACTGGCCCGCGATTCCCGGCCACTTCGGCAAGCCGTGGTTTCTGCCGTTCGTCGGCGCATGGTATCGACTCAAGGACAGGCTGCAATGAATTCACTCGTCAATTCACCGGTTCGTCACCTGTTGGAAGCAGGCAGGCTCGATCGCTTCTTCATCGACGGCGACTGGGTGTTACCCGACGGCGGTGACCGGTTCGCGGTCGTTTGCCCGTCCACCGAAGACACGCTGTGCGACATCCCGCTCGGCACCGCACGCGATGCCGACCGCGCGGTGCAGGCCGCGCGCCGCGCGTTCGAACGCTGGGCCGCGACCTCGCCGCAACAACGCGCCGCGCTGCTCGACCGCGTGCATGCATTGATGCTGGAGCGCGCGGAATGGTTCGCCACGGCGCTCGCGCTCGAAATGGGCGCGCCGATCGGTTATGCACGCGGCGCCCATGTGCCGCTCGCGGCCGAACATATCCGCGTCGCCCGCGACAATCTGGCCCGCTACCCGTTCGTCACGCAGCGAGGGACGACCGCGGTCGTACGCGAGCCGATCGGCGTATGCGCACTGATCACGCCGTGGAACTGGCCGATCTATCAGATCACCGCGAAGGTCGGCCCGGCGCTCGCGGCAGGCTGCACGGTGGTGCTGAAACCCAGCGAGCTGTCGCCGCTCAGCGCGCTGCTGTTCGCGGAAGTGATCGCCGATGCGGGCGTGCCCGCGGGCGTGTTCAACCTGGTGAGCGGCAGCGGCGAGGCGGTGGGCGCCGCGCTTTCGTCGCACCCCGAGGTCGACATGGTGTCGATTACCGGGTCGACGCGCGCGGGCGTGCTCGTCGCGCAGGCGGCGGCCCCGACCGTCAAGCGCGTCGCGCAGGAGCTGGGCGGCAAATCGCCGAACATCGTATTGCCGGATGCGGACCTGCAGCAGGCCATTGCGCCAGGCGTGGCCGCCGCGTTCCGCAACATGGGGCAATCGTGCAGCGCGCCGACCCGCATGATCGTGCCGCGCGACGTGCTCGGCGCGGTCGAGGAACTGGCCGTCGCGGCAGCGCAGCGGCTGATCGTCGGCGATCCGTTCGACGACGCGACGACGCACGGGCCGCTCGCCAATCGCGCGCAGTTCGGCCGCGTCGCGCAGATGATCGACACGGGCATCGACGAACGGGCGAAGCTGATCGCCGGCGGCCCGGGACGGCCCGCGGGATTCGACCGCGGCTTCTATGCGCGGCCGACGATCTTTTCCGAGGTTCGCACCGACATGGCGATCGCGCAGCAGGAGATCTTCGGTCCTGTTCTTGCGATCCTTCCTTACGATACGGTCGACGAAGCCGTCGCGATCGCGAACGACACCGTCTATGGGCTCGGCGCGCATGTGCAGGGCGCCGACAAGGAACGCGCACGTGCGGTGGCTGCGCGCATCCGGTCGGGGCAGGTGCATCTGAACTACCCGGCATGGGATCCGCAGGCGCCGTTCGGCGGCTACAAGCAGTCGGGCAACGGTCGCGAGTACGGGATCGAAGGGATGGAGGAGTATATGGAAATCAAGTCGATCGTCGGCTTTTACGACTGACGCAGCCGTCAACTTTCCGAAGGTGCCGAAATTGGAAAACCCCGTCATCCCCGACACGTCGCTGCAAGCGCATCACGCGCACTGGGCGAAGCTGCGCCGCGACCTGCATGCGCATCCCGAGCTGCGATTCGAAGAACACCGGACGGCCGACGTCGTCGCCCGCGAGCTCGACGCGCTCGGCTATGCGGTGTCGCGCGGGCTCGGCGGCACGGGCGTCGTGGCGAGCCTGCCCGGCGCGGATCCGGGCCGCGGTATCATCCTGCGCGCCGATCTGGATGCGTTGCCGATCCATGAAGCCAACGACTTCGCGCATGCGTCGTGCACGCACGGGATCATGCACGCGTGCGGCCATGACGGCCATACCGTGATGTTGCTCGGCGCCGCGCGCGTGCTGAAAGCGTTGCCGCAACTGCCGGGCACCGTCCATTTCGTGTTTCAGCCGGGGGAAGAGGGCGGCGCGGGCGCGCGCAAGATGATCGACGACGGGCTGTTCGAGCAATGTCCGACGGAGGCGGTATTCGGCATGCATAACTGGCCCGGTTTGCCGGCCGGGCATTTCGGGTTGCGCACCGGCCCGATCATGGCCGCCGGCTCGCGGTTCAGGATCACGATCACCGGCAAGGGCGCGCATGCCGCACAGCCGCACCTGGGCATCGATCCCGTTCCGCTCGCGTGTTCAATGGTGCTGCAGTGCCAGACGATCGCCGCGCGGCACAAGGATCCCGTCGACCCGGCGGTGATTTCCGTCTGCATGTTCCATGCGGGCACGACCGACAACGTCATTCCGGACACGGCCGAGCTGCGCGGGACGATCCGCACGCTGTCGTCCGCGTTGCAGCAACAGCTGCAGCGCGACGTGCGGCTCATGTGCGAAGGGCTGGCGGCGGCTTATGGCGCACAGGTTGACGTCGAATTCTTTCAGTACTACCCCGCAACCGTCAACACGCCGGCCGAGACGGCACTGTGCGAGGCGGTGATTCGCGACACGTTCGGCGACGAACGCCTGTACCGCGACGTGCCGCCGAACATGACGTCGGAGGACTTCGGCTTCATGCTGGAGGAGCGCCCGGGCGCCTACGTGCTGATCGGCAACGCGCCGGTCGGATCGGCGTCGCCGGCGTTGCATCACCCGAAATACGATTTCAACGACGACATCATTCCGGCCGGCGTCCGGTACTGGGTGGCATTGGCACGGCAGTATTTCGCGCGATTGCCGTGAAGCTGTGCATGATGCACGCCCGGTCGACAGGTGAGCCGCATTGAATGTGCATGCGCGTACTTGGCATTAATTTTTTATTAATGGCGCATTTATAGATCGTTAGGCCCAGGAAAATCATTCCTTCCTATAGTCGGGTTGTGAAACTGCGCCATTTCGAAGGATGAATTTGATGAACGACGAACACGTGATGAACGCTTCCCGCGCCGCGACGGCGCTGCACTACCGACGGTTTACCGCGGCCGACGTCCCCGCGGCCCACGCACTGTCCATGGCGCTTCGCTGGCCGTTCAGGGCGGAAGACTGGCAGTTTTCCGCGGACACCTCGATCGCGTTCGCGGCCGAGGAAAACGGGGTGGTCATCGGTACGGCGATGTGCTGGAAGTACGGTGCGGACCGTGCTGCGATCGGACACGTGATCGTGTCGTCCGAGCATCAGGGCCGAGGGATCGGCCGCGCGCTGATGGAGATACTCATCGACGAGTTGGGGCAGCGCATCGTGTTTCTGCATGCGACGCCGGCCGGCCAGCCGCTCTACGAAAAGCTCGGTTTCAACGTGTGCGGATCGCTGGATCAATATCAAGGGAACGTGAGTCGGCCCGCGGCGGTTGCGCTGCCCGACGGCGCTCGATTGCGCGCCGGCACGCCTGCCGATCTGAGCCGCTTCGTCGAGCTGGACGCGCGTGCTTCCGGCCTCGAGCGCGACGCGCTGCTGTCGGCGTTGCTGAAGCGGGGAGAAAGCGTCGTGCTCGAGCACGATGGCGAGATCGCCGGATTTTCAGTGCTGCGCCGCTTCGGTCGCGGTTACGTCATCGGCCCGGTCGTCGCACCGCGTTCGAGCGACGACGCGCAGGCGAAGGCGCTGATCAGTCACTGGCTGAGCGCGCGGGAGAATGAATTCGTTCGCATCGACGTTCCGTCGGGGACGAGTTTGCCGGACTGGCTCGACGCGCAGGGATTGAAACGCGTCGACACCTGCTCGAAGATGGTTCGCAACGCGCCGGCCGACGCGCACCGCGGCGCGACCGATCCGGTATGTGGGCAGTACGGTTTGATCAGTCAGGCGATGTTGTAGGCGCCGGCCGCGCGCCCGGCAAGCATCACGCCCCCTGCGCGAGCGCCTTCACCTGTTCGGCCGACATCGCACCGCGATAAATGCGGAATTCGTCGATCAGGCCGTTGAAGAACGGATCGCCCGGATACTGCGAACGTCCGATCCAGTTCTGCGCGGTTTTCCCGATGCGCCAGGGCGCGAAGATCACGTCGTTCGCCGAGCCGATCGCAGCGCCGTTCAGATAGAGCGTCGCGGTGTCGGCCGCCAGCGTGACGGCGACGTGCGCCCATTGTCCCGCCGGCAGTGCCGCGTTGCCGTCGATCGTGCGCTCGCCATGCCCGCCATTGGTGGTGATCGCGAAGCGCATCGTGCCGCCGTGGCTCTTCGGCGTGACGAACAGATAGCGGCCGGTGCCCGAACCGAAATCGAAGATGCGCGCCCACGTCTGGCCGCCTCGCCAGTTGACCCAGGCCGCGATCGTGAAGTCCGACACGTCCGCGACGATGTCGTTCGGCAATGCGACGTAGCCGGTCGAGCCATCGAGCGACACCGCATTGCCCGTTTTCCCGGGCCCGCGCGATGCGCCGCCAACGAGCGTGCCCGCATGACCGTTGCCGCTCGCGTCCGCCGCGCTCGTGCCGCCCGTCTCGTCGAACGTCAGCAGCGTATGCAGTTGCAGGGCCGTCGATGCGGCCACTTCCGCCGAATTAGCGGATTCGCCCGATGCGGTGCGCGCGCTGATCACGTAGTACCAGACGCCCGCGGCCGGGTGGTCGGTATACGTCAACGGATCGACGATGCCGGTCGCGATGGTGGTGTACGGCCCGCCCGCGGTGGCGGCACGCTTCACGTCGTAGCTGGCCGCGTTCGCGATGCCCCACCACGACAGCACGACGTGCCCGGCGGCCGGCCACGCGGTCACGCCGCTCGGTGCGGTTGCGGGTGCAACGGGATCGCGCGTGCAGGTCAGCGTGCCGTAGCCGAGCTGGTCGTAGCCGCCGCTCGTTTCGCCGTAGTTGCCGCCGCCGCCTTCGGGCTGGATCGCGCGGGCGAACTTCGCGGACCACGGTGCGCAGAGTCCCCTGCGGTTCACGTAATGGTTGTAGACGAGCGCCCAGCATGGACGAATCGCGCCTTGGCTGCCGGTCGAGAATTGCGCTTGCGTGACGTCGACGTTGGCGTAGCGCGCGTACGGCACCGCGGGAAACGTCCCGTCTGGCTGCACGAGATTCGCTTTTGCAACGTATTCGGCGCCCGCGAGGAAGCGGTTGTTGTCGTGGCCGTACAGATCGATGCCCTGGTTCCACGCCATTTCGCAGATCGCGCCGGCGAGCGCGATGCCGAGCGTGTTGTGCCCCTGGTCGCGGCCCGATTCCTGCCATTGGCCCAGATGGCCGGGATGCAGGTAATAGACGGCTTGCGCGATCGCGCCGTTGCCCGCGCCGTCGATGAAATAGTTGACGGCTTCGTCGAACTTCGCGTGGTCGTCGCACAGCACGCCGATCGCCATGATCGACGCGATGTTGCACAGGTCCCAGTTCGCCCAGTAGTGCGTGATGTCCGTGTTGTTGTGGCGATTCAGGAAGTCGGCGTTGATCGGGTAGAACTTGTCGGCCATCATCGCGCGGAACGCGGCGAAGTCCGCCGCGGCCCAGCCGGGATAGGTGCGCATGATTTCGCCGGCGTTCGCGAATTCGTACCCGTAGAGGCCGGCGGCCAGGTCGACGTTCGAATCGCCGGCGAGGTTCTGCAGCGTCGACGACCACGCGTTCATGATTTGCACGGCCTTGTCCGCATATGCGGCGTTGCCCGAGACCTTCCAGCGCAGCGCGCACGCATAGGCGGCCGCGATGTCCCTGTACAGCACCGGATAGTTTTGCGCGCCGGTGCCGCCGCGCGTGACGACGGCTTGCGGGCGCGGCGACCACGACAGTTGCGCATGGCTGTTCGCAATCAGCGTGTTCCAGCCGTCGCGCCACGGCGACGCGGCCGCCGCGACCTTCTGCGCGATCCGGTCGAAATCGGCTTGTGTGTGCAGCAGCCCCGGATGGACGAACGCCGCGCGGGTCGTGACGGCGGCCGTGCCCGTCGCCACGCGCGCGAGCGCATGGTTGCCGGCCGCCGCTGCCGCGGTCGTGACGCCGCGGATGTTCTCGCTTGCGCCGGTGCCGTTGCATGCCGACAGCGCGAGCGCTCCGACGCTGTAAAGGAAGGTGCGCCGGGAAACGCGCGCGCCCGATTCAAGCAGGAGAGGAGTGTCGTGCATGTCGCGTTCGTTCCTTGACGAGTCTGACGGGAGGCCAGCGATGTCGCGCGGCGAAATCAGTCATCGCATGACGACGCGGATTGTAACGGAATGGAGTGCGATCAGGACCACGAATGGGTGGCGTCATGCCCAATTTTTCGATAGCTGATTGTCGCGCTCCGGTTGATTAACATGCTAAGAAAACGGAAAAAAAATGGCGATTGATACGTTTGCGAGATATGATCGTCGCCGGCATGCTGGGAGCGGACTTTTCAGGTGTGCAGAGCGATAGATTCCCACTATTTCATACGGTCGTCACACGACGGATGACGAGGCCGGGTTTTATATGGTTCTTCACGGATTACCGGGATAGGCGGCCTTGATCTTGAGGAAGAAGTAAGCGCTGTCGCGGTAGCCGTAGGC
>NZ_JAWRYD010000037.1:0-69747 GCF_046534765.1 Burkholderia sp. SIMBA_062 | reverse complement strand
ACCGCCCGGTGCGGACCCGCATGCCGGGTGGTGTGGGAGGGGATCGGTCAGTTTATCTGACCGCCCCTATCCCGATTCCGAACGCTTACAAATTGCAAGCGTTTGTGTGCATTGCCGCAATAACCTGCCAAATGCCTTGGCGCGGTAATCCTGGCTGGGCATAATCGGGGCGCGTTTTTTCGGACGCGCGCTGCGTCGTCCGCTTTTTGACCCGATTGATCATCACTAAAAGGACCGACGCGTGAGTCTCTGGTTTCTGGTATTCCTGAGCGTCCTGCAGGGCGTTACCGAACTCTTCCCCGTCAGCAGTCTCGGCCACACGCTGCTTATACCGGCGTTGTTCGGCATGCACATCGACAAGCATGCGCCGCAGTTGCTGCCGTTCCTCGTCGCGCTGCATCTCGGCACCGCGCTCGCGCTGCTGTGGTATTTCCGTGCGCGCTGGATCGCGCTGATCAGCGGCTTCTTCGCGCAGCTTGGCGGGCGGAAGAACGACGACGGGCACCTGATGTGGGCGCTCATCATCGGCACGATCCCGACCGGGATCGTCGGCCTGCTGCTCGAGAAGCGCCTCGAGCGCGTGTTCCACGATCTGCGGATCGTCGCGGTCGCGCTGATCATCAACGGCGTGCTGCTGTGGGTCGGCGATCGCATCCAGCGCAGCCGCACGCACCAGGCGCCCGAGAAGATGACGTTCAAGCAGGCGTTCTTCGTGGGCCTCGCGCAGATCGGCGCGCTGATTCCGGGTTTCTCGCGCAGCGGGCTGACGATGATCGCCGGCAATGTAGCCGGGCTGACGGCGGAGAAGGCGGCGGAGTTTTCATTCCTGCTCGGCACGCCGATCATCTTCGCGGCGGGTGTGCTCGAGTTGCCGAAGCTCTTTCATGCGCGCGACCAGCTCATGGACGCGCTGCTCGGCGGCGTGCTGACGGCGATTGCCGCTTATCTGAGCGTGCGGTTTCTGATGCGCTATTTCGAAGGGCGCGGGCGGTTGGCTTCGTTCGGCGTGTATTGCGTGATCGCCGGTGTGTTCTTCCTCGGCTGGTTCATGCTGCATCCGCAGCCGGTTTGACGGTTGCGGTGCCGGTCGCGCGGGATATGGCGCGATGATCGGGTATAATTCCGGGCTCGGCTTCATGCCGGGCCCGTTTCGTTTCCGGGCTTCGAGTTCGTGGTTGTTGGCGGTGCTCGAAGCTTCGCGCGTCAAATGCGGCCCGGGTTTTTGTGGCCGTGTCTTGTTCCCTCGACCGCCCTTAGCTCAGTTGGATAGAGCAACGGCCTTCTAAGCCGTAGGTCACACGTTCGAATCGTGTAGGGCGGGCCAGTCAAATCGATGAGTTAGCCCGGTTTTTGTGACCGGGCTTTTTGCTTCTGCAGATGTCCGGAACCAATCCGGAACCGAGTTCGCTCAACGTTGCGGCCGAACCGACTTCACGAACGCTGCATAGGGATTTTCGGCGGGCAACGGCGGCGGCGCATCGATAGCTTGCCGTTCACGCGGACTCAGGCCGAACGCATCGAGTAGCCGGGCCGATTGGGCGCGCGCATCGCTCAGTGCGCGCAGCGCCGGATGTGCTTTGCTTTCGCCCGACCCGGTCGCAATCGTCAACCCTTCACGGTCCAGCGTCTCGCGTAACTGCGCCTCCGTCGCCAATGTTTCGGCAAGCAGTTCGAGCGCGCGCAAATCCGATGCGGTCAAAAGTCCCAAACTCATCACGAGCGGCGCAACCCGCGTCCATTCCGTAGCGGCGCGATAGGACACGCCGTCCGGCGGCGGCGGTGCTTCGTCCAATTGTTCGGCCGCGATACCCTTGAGCCTATCGGCGCGCAGCGTTCGGGACAGCGCTTTGGTTGTATTCGATTTGCGAGGCATGGCCCTTCCCGAAAAATTAATTCATCTCGAATTACCGGGGAGCGCGAGCCCGGGACTATAAATTTATAATCAATAGTCCCGAGCCGTCATATTCTGATTGCCGCCTCCTTTCTTGGATTTTCTAGGCCGCCGCTTCCACTCCATTCGCCTTACCGGTGATGGGTGTTTCTGGCGCCTGCACGGCGACATGTGTTGCGATTGGATTCAAAATCCTAGCGAAAGTGCCGCGAACTTCAACCGGAAAGAATTGGGGGAATTCTCCTATGACCTGCAAAATCCCGAGCTTCAAGGCCGAATCACCCTGACCCCGAGCAATCACATTCAATTCCGGTATCGCTTGAAGCAATTTTGTCTCGTATGGGTGACCTTGATGAAGGAGGTACGCTGCCGGGTATTGTAGCTCATATCCATTCTCAAGCTTTACCGGCGTTAGATCGGAAAGAGGAATTGACAACTGCACCAGCACCGCATCAACCAGTTGTTGGCACTCTTGCTGCGTTAGATTGGCCGAATCCGTGTAAGCGAATTTGCTGCTTGTGATGCCGAAATCTTGGAATGATTTTTTGTTGTGACGTATTAGCGCCAAGCATACATACAAAGGATCCAAGAGGTAGTTTTCTATTGCGTACCTCGCTCCCTCCCCAATCACACAAATAGAATCCGTAGATTTATTTGTCGAATCGAAATCGATAATTCCAAATGCCAGGTCGCTTCCAGAGCCGCGCAGGCGCTCTACGATCTGAATGACATCAGTGCAATTTGAAGTTCCACTGTGGGGCTCAAGAAATACAGGCTCAAACATGAACTTAATTCGCCGTTTGAGAATATTGTATAGTTGAGGATAATATTGGACATCATACTTACTCTCAACAAAAACTTGACGCCTCTTTTCAAATGAAATTCGAAGAAAATCGATTCCACTTGTCAAATTTTGCACTGCGTGTGAATTACTGACCAATTGCGGAACTTTGGTGTTCTTATTGATTTCAAAAATGCAACTGTCCGGAGCCATTGCAACTGTTGAAGGCGAATGGGTTGTCATGACGACCTTTACACCAGCCTTTCGGACAAGAGTTTCGATTAAAGTTTCGATCAACAACTTCGAGAGCTCAGGGTGCAACGGCGCATCAGGCTCATCCAATAGAAGAACATCAGGACGGTCGCCGCTTTCCTGTGTGTTGTAAATCGCGAGCGCCAACGACATGAGAACTTTCTCGCCTGATGATAGATCGTTAACTGATATATTGGCGCGGGTAGTTTCGTCGATAAGCCTAAGGCGGTATGGCAAATCAAAATCACCGACCTCCGGACTGGGCACTCGATAAGGGAGATTTGCTCGAGCCAACACCTCATTAACCAAATCCCAAGGTGGAGGCCCATATTTTTTGACGAATTCCTCGTTGCTGACAAAATTAACATCACCAATCTTCAAACATTCAGAGCGATATTTATTGAAATCGTTCCTTACCTTTCTATTGTGATATGACTTGAATATAAGGGCGCATTGAGTGAGGAACAAATTTCCCTGTGGAATATCTGAAAATCTCAAATGCTCCGAAACGTCATCCTGACTCAATTCCTCAAAACTCTTCCCGGAGCGCTTGAGAATCTGCGACATAACCGATTGCAATTGCGGGTTGTGGCCAACTCGCGGCATGAATTGCGGTATCGGGTCACTGAATTGCTCCCCATTTCTTAGGGCATTATTATATTGTTGCACAACGCCATTAATCTGATTCCACCAATTTTGCACATTAGAGATAATTTGATTTGAATCGCACTGCTCGTCAACCTGAGGGTTTAATCCGTTGTAGCCGATCAGCGCGATCTTTTGCGTAACATTTCCATTTATGGTGACGCTGGAAAGCGCCGAACTATTCATTGCTTCCAATAGGTGACTCTTCCCGCTTCCATTCTTTCCCGTAAAAATTGCGAAATCAGGGAGGTCAAACGATAGCCCCCGAGGGATGGATTTGTGACTGCTGATGACTGTAATTTTCATGGTCTCGTTAGGTTGCTTCGATTCAGAATCGATTGTTCTCTCTTGGAGTTGCTTCTGTAACAATGTCGAGCCATGCATTGATTTTGACTCATGCTGCTTGCACAACATCACACTGTCATGCACCATTCTATTCGACCTGATCGTAAGTACGCGAAGGGCCGAAAATTTGGTTTCGCGGCCGACTGCGTAAAAATTTGTGTAGCGCCACGATCATCGGCGCGGTCCCGCTAGAGATTGCCTACCCCTACCCATCCTCACGCGGGTGCGCGGATGCCCCGCCATGGTCGTCAGCGCGGCCCGCGCGCATAGACCAAGGACTAAAGCATCGGCGCTCGCGCCATACGCCATTCCTCAATCAGCCGCTTGGCGTGGCGCATTGACACGAACCAGTGCTCGTTCAGGCATTCATCTCGGAACCGCCCGTTGAAGCTCTCGATATAGGCATTTTCCACCGGCTTGCCAGGTCGAATGAACGACAGCGTGACACCGGCTTCGTAGGCCCATGTATCCAGCACCTTACCAGCGAACGCCGGTCCGTTGTCGACCGTGATGGATGCGGGTAAGCCTCGCATCTCCTTAAGCCGCTCGAGTACTTGCTGCACTCGTAGGCCCGGCAGCGAAGTATCGACCTCGATGGCCAGGCACTCGCGGGTGTAGTCGTCGACCACGTTCAGGCATCGAAACCGCCGACCATAGGCCAGCCCGTCAGAAACGAAGTCCATCGACCAGCTTTGATTCGGGCCCGTTGGTAACGGCAGCGGGGTGCGCTCGATAGCCGCAATACGCTTGCGTCGCCGCTTGCGCACGCTCAGCCCCGCCTTGCTGTACAGGCGCCAGATGCGCTTGTGGTTGGCGAAGCAGCCCTCCCGCTGCAACAGCACGTGAATCCGGCGATAGCCGTAGCGGCGCTTCTGCGCGGCGATGGCCAACATCCGGCCAGTCAGCGCTTCGTCGTCAACTCGGCGGCGTGATTCGTAGTGGAACAGCGAGCGCGAAATCCCTACCAGCCCGCAGGCACGGGTAACACCCATGGCGCGTTCGGTCATCAATATCCGGACCGCTTCGCGCTTGGCCTGCGGGCTTGCTACTTTCGGGCCAGCACGTCCTTCAACGCGGCGTTGTCGAGCATTGATTCGGCCAACAGGCGCTTGAGCTTGTTGTTCTCCTGCTCCAGTTCCTTCAGGCGCTGCGCTTCGGAGACCGTCATCCCGCCGAACTTCGCTTTCCAGTTGTAGTAGGTCGCTTCCGAGATGCCGTACTTGCGGCACAGCTCCGCCGGCTTCAAGCCAGCTTCGGCTTCCTTCAAGATGCCGATGATTTGTTCTTCGGTGAACCGCTTTTTCATTGCCGTTCCTCTCTGGAACGGACTCTACACCGTTACCGTACTAAACGCGGGGAGCAGGTCAGCGAGCCTAGCCGTCGCAGGACCACGTGAACGCGTTGATATCCATAGTGCACGCTGGTGGCGGTGACTTCCTCGCTACGCATGCGCCGACGCAGTGTCGCAATCAAATCAGTCGATCACACAGCACACCAACCGAACGCAACGACAACCGATTTCACAGACCCTTCGCATGGTTCGTCCCTGCAGCAGTCCTGCCGAATTTCCGGCAAGGCCGTCGCGCATCCATTCCTGGGAGAACATCATGCGATATCCGTTGCAGTACTCCGACGCAGACGCACGCGCGTCTGCGCCGCATCCATCCGGCCTCGACCCCGACCCACACGCACCGCGGCCGTACCTCGAGGAGGTATGAGCCATGAGCAACGAAGCACTTGACCCGCTGCTGCGGCAGTTCGCGGAAAAGCGATTGGGGCGGCCCCTCGAGCCGGGCGAAGAACAGGCACTGCTGGAGCGGCTGCCGAGCAGGCACGCCAACCAGCCGGCGCCAACCGTCGGCACGGTCACGCAGGCGCACCCCGCGAACCCACCGCTGCCGCAGCCGAAAACCCGGCAGGAGGCGCGCGAGCAGATCAAGCATTTCCTGCAGCTCAACCAGCAAAAGGCGTACGAAAAGATGCGCGGCATCCTGCAGACGATCGACGCGCAGAACGAGACGACCCTCGGCATGCTGGCGTCGGAACAGCGGAAGGTGTCCGGGGTACTCGACGCGCACGAGCCGCCGGCCGACGCTCAGGCATCCGGCGCGGCCGACATCCAGGACAGCACACGCGAGGCGCTGGCGATGATCGGCGAACAACTGACGGGCCTCATCCGGCAGGAAATCGATGCGTGCTTCCGGCAATACGTCGACGTGCTCGCCGTACGGCTCGACGCGATATACGACCGGCTCCAGAGCATCGGCGCCGGTCCGACAGAATTGTCCGGATCGACCGCGCCGGATGCCGCCGCCACCGCGGTCGTTCACGACACTCCCGGCCCAGCGTCCATGTAGTGGCACGCGGGTCATGCGGCTGAACGCGAAAAACGGCCAGCCCCGATGTGCGACTTCTCAACTACGTGAACCAAGGAGCAACAAATGACTGAAAAGTGTCAAGTGTGCCAGGTCAATCCCGCGATTACCGATGCGGTCACACAGGTCAACGTCAAGGTGGTCGCCGAAGCGCCGGCAATGGCGATGGGCTCGCTGTACCAGGCCCAAAGTCATTCGCTCAGCATCCTGTTCGAGAACGCGGTGCAGCAGCAGTCGCAGGCCGCGATCCAGTCGCAGACGTCGACGAACGTGGGGACGATGCAGCTCTACACGATCGGGCCGGAAAGCGCGGGCGCGGCCGCCACGGAAATCGGCTCGAACGGGATCATCTCGCTGCTGGCCGACGTGATCGCGATCGGCAAGGCGGTGGCACGTCCGTAAGGCGCCGTCGCAACACCGTGGTTGAGCGGCGGCGCAAGCGGTACGCACCGCCAATGCCGCCGCCGCGCCGCGGATCCGCAGCACGCCCGCCGCTCCCAGCGCAGCGGTGCCGTGTGGTGTTCCGGAGCAACTGACAGAACTGACAGAACGGGCAGAGCCGATTCGATGCGGCGCCCAATCGCAAACCAGGAGAAACTCGATGGGAAACGAAAACGATCCGACCGCCGGCGACCCGACCGACGCCTGCGACTGCAAGACCTGCGCGGTCAATGCCGCGATCACCGACGCGGTCACGCAGACCAACGTCAAGGTGGTGGGCGAAGCGCCCGCGATGGCGACGGGCTCGCTGTACCAGGCCCAGAGCCATTCGCTCAGCGTGTTGTTCGAAAACGCCGTGCAGCAGCAGTCGCAGTCCGCGGTGCAACTGCCGACCTCGACGAACGTGGGGACGATGCAGCTCTACACGCTCGGGCCGGCGAGCGCGGGCGCCGCCGCGACGGAAATCGGCTCGAGCGGCGTGCTTTCCGTGCTGGCTGACGTGCTCGCGATCGGCAAGGCGCTCGCCTGACGCGCAATCCGGCGTTGACGCCTGGCGGCAGCCGCGGTGGCCGCCGCAGTGCCGACGCCCGCGAAGGCGGGCGCCCGCGCCGCATCGACGGCCGCGCGGCGCGTTTCGCCGACCGATCCACTCATGCTTTCGCCGTGACCGCGTCGACTGCGCCGCAGCGGCGAGCAACAACAGGAGTAACGACATGCCGGAACAGGCCTCCGCCGCGATTGCCGATGCAGTCACGCAAGCCAACGTCAAGGTGGTGGGCGAAGCGCCCGCCGTGGCCTTGGGCACGCTGATGCAATCGAACAGTCATGCGTCCGCGATCCTGCTTCACAACGCCGTGCAGATGCAGGCGAACCAGGCGGCGTCCAACCTCGCCGCCACGACCGTCGGCATCATGCAGCTCTATGCCGGCTCGCCGGTGGCGGCGGCTGCCGCCGCACGATCGTCGAACGACAGCTTCGTGTCGCAACTGGCCGCGGTCGCGCAGTTGATGAACGCCATCGGTCACTGGCGCAGCTGATCTTCACCGCGCGCCGCGCAACCCGGCGCGCAATCTCCTCGCGCCGCGGCGCCGCACGACGATGTGCGCGCCGCGGCATCAATTGGCGTCGGCGATGTACCGGAGCCGCTCCGGTTTCTCGATCGTCACACCGTGTTCGCGAAGCCGGATCAGGCCGTCGCGCTGCATCTTCTGCAGCGTGCCGTTCAGTCGCGGACGGCTGACGTTGAGCATCGCGGCCAGGATGCTCTGGTTCTCCGGCAGCGGCACCTCGAGGTCATTCCCTTGCATGCGATTCAGCAGATGGCGCGCGAGCCGTGCTTCGAGCCGGTACAGGCACGCAGATTCGGCGAAGTCGCTCAACTCGTGGATGTGCAGGCACAGCTGCTCGTAGATGCGCTCCATGAAATCGGCGTTGGCCCGCAGCGGCGCGAAGTGCTGGCGATGCAGCAGCGAAATGCGGCAGTCGTGACTCAACTGGGCGGTGAAGCTGCGCCGGTGCGCGCGAAGGAGGGTGCTTTCACCGATGAGTTGGCCCGGCATCGAATGCCCGAGAATGATTTCGCGTCCGCCCGGTTCGTGCAGTGTCTTGTACACGCGGCCGCGGTGGACGAAGGCGACGAAATCTTCCGGATCGCCCTTGAAGAACAACATTCGGTTGCCGTGTTCGGGCCACGGCATCAGATGCCGCTCGACGTGAGCGAGCAGGCTTTCCGGAAGATCGGTGAGTATCCGTATATTGCGCAGCGTTTGTGCGTTAGCAAGGGCAGGCATGTTTTCCGTGCGAGGTTGTTTGACGATGCGGCCACCTAGCGGAAAACGCTGCTTCTGGTACTGCGTGAAAAAAATAATGAAGATACCGAAATAATCGACGAGCAGTCCGGACGAGACGGAACTCTGGCGGCAATGACGCTCGGGCGACCGACCTCGATAGCGGCGTGCCGGCGCGCGAACGCGTCGCGACGCCAGTCGTTCTTTTTTCATCGCAATGCCGTTATTTACGCCCGGCGGAGTGCCTGATACGACGGAACGGGCTACGCCCGTGGGTCAAAAATTTCCGTTCATAATAATCAAGAAAATTGACCAAAACGATTATCTCAATAACGGTGTTACGCGGGTAACAGCGCCGTTCTCGGCATCAAATCGATTCTGTGTTTTCCATAAAAACGGAGGGCACGGAATGACCACATCGAACCCACACGCTGCCCCGCCGGCCGCGTCACAGGCGCAGCAGCTCGATCGGACGTGGCGTGAAATGCAGGGGAAATTGCGGCGCCGTGCGCGCCTCTTGTGCAAGGGGGATATTTACCGTGCCGACGAACTGCTTTCGGATACCGCACTCAAGGTTCACATCTACCTGCAGCGTTCGCCCGAGCGCGTTCGGAACCTGGCCGGCTTTCTCTTTCTGGCGCTGAACCATGCGTTCCTCTCTGGCGCGCGCCAGCGTCAGCGGGAAAACGGCATGCTCGAATACGACTCCAGCTGGGACGACGATCACGTCGCCGAGCTGGCGGGCCACGCACCGTCGGTGGAGCAGCAGTTGCTGCTCCGACAGCAACTGCTGCGTCTCGACGAGGCGCTGTCGCTGCTTCCCCTGCAGCAGCAGATGCTGTTCACACTGAAGTTCGAGGAGGACATGCCCTATCCGCATATCGCGGCGACGCTCGGAATCAACGAGCCGCTTGCCAGAAAGCGCGTCGAGCTGCTGCGCAAGAAATTGCGCGACGGACTCGCTTGAGCGAATTCACGAATGCGGGGACGCAGCGTTCCTTACGGCATACGCGGTGTCGATGGCCTGCCGGCCCGCCCGTTCCTTCAACCGCATGCCGGAGCCGAGATTCGAGGAGGCCTCGTGGCAGACAAAGTCAATGAGCAGGTTACCGACGCGCTGACGCAGACCAATGTCAACGTCGTGGCCGGATCCCCGGCCCAGGCGCTAGGCACGCTTTACCAGATGTTCAGCCAGGCCGTCGGCATCTCCGCACAGAACATGACGCAGCAGCAGGCGGCGCTGAACCAGATTTCGAACGCCGTCGTGTCGAAAGCGGTGGCGATGATCCTGTCTGTCGAAGCGTCGCCGAAGGCGGCGTCGGGCGGCGCATCGGGCGGCGCGCCGCATGCCGCGACGGGCGGGCCGCAGACGGGTTCCACGCATTAGCACGTGCTGACTCTCGGGATACCTGAACCATGAATATGAAAGGCCTTTTGGGCGGGCGCGGCGACGACGCGCCGCAGACGCCGCGCGATGTCGACGACGCCGCAGCCGAAGCCGACGCCACGACGTCAGCCGATGTCGCGCCGGTCGCCGCGGTGTCGAAGGTCGGCGCGCGCGCGTGGCCGGTCAACCGGCTGCGCAGGTTCACCGATGCGCTGAAGGCACCGAACCAGACCGCGGGTGGGGCCGGGGCCGGCGGCTCCGCGCTGCAGACCGTGCAGGCGATCAACGCGGAAGCGGCGTCCTACGCGACGACGCAGATCGCCGTCGGCCCGAACATGTTGATCACGCAGGCGGGCGGCATGGTCGCGCAGGCGGCGGCCAACTACTTCGAGGCGTCGACGTCGCTGGCGATCGCGGGCAAGAGCGTGCTGATGAAGGATCTCGCGCAGAAGACCATCGACGAGAACGTGTCCGGGATGGCGATGGATGCGATGGGCCTGCTGTTGACGGACCTGTTCGTCGCGACCGCGGCGCTCGTCGCGGGTGCCGCGGAAGCGATCGAAGGGGAGGCTGCGAGCGTCGCGCTCGACAAGATCGACGAGAGCCTGCAGAAGTATCAGGCGCTGTTGGACAAGAAGGGTGCGTAGTGCGAGCCGGTGGCGGCGGACTTCCCTGACGAAGCAAGGCGAAGGCGTGCGGATTTCCAGCCTGCCGATCTTCGGGCACGAGCGGAGAAACAATGAGTACACCGACAGGTTCGGAAATCCATACTGTGTGCCGCAGCGGGATCGCCTGCATGAACGACGAGAGAGAGGCGACCCGCATCAGCCGCGACAGGCGAATCCATTGTCGCGTGGATGACGAACGTCCCGGGCCATCGTGCCCGTGAACACAGGTCGATTGACTCCGGTGTGCGCAGCGACAAAGAATCAATCGACACGATCCGCCGGGCCGTCGGGCCGGATGCGGGAAGTGAGCAGCGGGGCCGACGCACGTCCGCTTTCGCGAACGCGTCGCGGCTTGGCTATTAGCAGTCCCATCGAGTCATGCGAGGAACCCATGCCCTACATCATTCAGAACGTACAAGGTCCCGCGCCGCTGTCGGTTGGCGAGCGCATCTGGGGAGATGCGACGGAAATCGACTTTGGCGCGATGACGAGCTGCATCGCGCTCGTCGAGCAGACGCCGGGCCAACCGACGTCCGTGCGCGCGATCCATCTATCGATCGTCAGCGAAGACGGCACGCCGGTCTACGATCCGGCGTCGAACGTGGCCGGACAGGTCGGCACGATCATGCAGCCGAGCGGCAACCTGCGTGCGTGCCTCGGGCGCATCGAAGTCTGGCAAGCCGAAGAGCCGCAACAGCTGGGGGATTTCTTCGCGGGGCTGATGCAGAGCCTCGACATGACGACCTGGGTTCCGCTGCCGGACGGCAACCTGCGGGTGCGGTTCAACGGCGGTGTGATCCAGTATCGGGAGGGCACCGGCGCGTGGATCGGCGTGTAGGCGGCACGATCCATTGAAGCCGGCGCCTGCCACGCAAGCGGGCACCGGCTAATGCCATTCAGGTGACCGTGGCGAAACGCTAGGAAACGAGGTCTGCGAGTCGCACGCTCACGTCTGCGTTCGTAGATCGAATATGCAGGTCATCGGTGTCCACTTCAGACCGGCTGGTGTCCACGGCGTGGGGGCCTGGAATTTCCACATCACGTCTTCCCAGGCACGAACCGTCGGATTGGCTTCCGTGGCTCTGGCGAGGCGTTCGGCATCGAACACCGCGTCATCGGTGTCCATCACCATCGTCATGCGTGTGCCGAGGCGGAAAATTTCCATACCGCGCACCCCATGCTCGCGAAGATGCCGCAGCACTTCGGGCCATACGGCACGGTGATGCTCCTCGTAGCGAGCGATCAGTGCGGGATCGTCTTTCAGATCCAGTGCGAGACAGTAACGCATAGCGACCTCATGTTGGAAAACGCTCGGACAGCGTGAGCCGTCGACTGCTCAGGATCACCCATCAACGGGTAACGAAATACGTGCCGCGCGCTTGTCCGATCGTCGCGGAATGCCGTGTAGTACGGTCACGGCCGCTACCGATTCAGAATGTGGGACCGTCGCGTCGGGTGGCGCACATGTACCTGCAAGGCGCCGTTGCAGGTCGATGATCGCGGGCAGTTGAAAGTCGTGGACATCGGGCACGGCGCTGCCTTGACGTCGACAAACCTGAGTCGCAATGTCCAGCGCGCGCGAACGCATGTCGATCAGAAGCGAGAGCGCCTCATCGAGCAGGTATTGTTGCTGCGCCGATAGCCGCAATTCGCTTGTGCGAGGGCGCGGCGCCGATTCGGGCGAGTTCATGTGCATGGGTGATGATTTCAGAAGATCAGGGGGCGCACGGCGGGGTATCACATGATCGGGCCGCGCAGCCACGGCACGAATTCGCGGTCGCCCATGCCGTTCCGCTCGCTGCAGGTGCGCGCGCCCGAGGCGACGTCCAGCATCAACCGGAATAGTTGCGCACCTGCCTGCCCGACGGAAAGCGAGCCGTCGACGATCTCGCCGCCATTGAAGTCCATATCCGAGCGCATCCGCTCGAACAGGCCGGTGGTCGTTGCGAGCTTGATGGTGGGAACCGGCTTGGAGCCGAACACTGAGCCGCGCCCCGTCGTGAAGCACACAAGATTGGCGCCCCCCGCGATCTGTCCGGTGGCGGATACCGGGTCATAGCCGGGCGTGTCCATGAAAACCAGGCCCGATTCCGATACGCGGTCGGCATAGTCATAGACGGCGTTAAGTGTGCTGCTGCCACCCTTCGAAACCGCGCCCAGCGACTTTTCGAGAATGGTCGTGATGCCGCCGGCCTTGTTGCCGGGCGAAGGGTTGTTGTTCATGTCGCCACCCGATTCGCCCGCATACCGTTCCCACCAGCGCAGCTTGTCGAGGAGCCGCTCGGCTACGACGCCGGACGCGCGTGCAGTCAGCAAATGTTCGGCGCCGTAGATCTCCGGTGTCTCGGAAAGGATCGCGGTACCACCGTGGCGAACGAGCAGATCAACGGCTGCCCCAAGCGCCGGATTCGCGGTGATCCCCGAGTAGCCGTCGGAGCCGCCGCATTGCAGCCCCACTTTCAGCCGCGCGGCGGGAACTTCGGTACGCGTCATGCGATTGGCTGCCGTCAGCATTTCCCGAACGATCGCGATGCCGCGCGCCACGGTTTCACGCACGCCGCCTTCATCCTGGACGACAAGGGTCCTGACTGGGGCAGCGATCGTTGTTTCAACGGACGTTGCAAGCGCACCGACCTGGTTCACTTCGCAACCGAGGCCCACCAGCAGCACGGCCGCGAAGTTCGGATTGCACGCGTAGCCGGTCAGCGTGCGGCGAAGTACGGCCATGCCGTCTCCGGTTGCGGACATCCCGCAGCCACTCTGATGCGTGATCGCTACCACGCCGTCCCCCGATTCGAACGGGGCCATCGCGTCACCCTTGAAGGCGTCCGCAATCGCGTGACAGACGCTGGCGGAACAGTTGACGCTGGCGATGACCCCGATGTAGTTGCGTGTGCCAACTTGTCCGTCCGCCCGCACGAAACCCTGAAACGTTTCCAATCGGTCTGCTGGCGCGAGCGCGTGGCCGGCATCGACGTGCGCGGCACGATGCGCGTGATGCTCAGGCATCCCGACGTTATGAACGTGAACATGCTCGCCGGGCGCAATATCGTTCAGCGCGACACCGATCGTTTGCCGGTACTTGATCACCGGACTGCCTCGCACGATGCGACGGGTCGCCATCTTGTGGCCCGCCGGAATGGACGTCACAGCGATCATCGACAGGCCGTTCACTTCAATTGTCGTGCCGGCCTCGAGCGTTCTCAATGCCACCGCTACGTTGTCGTCGCCATGAAGAGTGACGACCATCCGATCATTCATGATGCATTTGCCTCTTTGGTTGACGGTGTCACGCCATGCCGCGCGAGCGTATCGCGCAGCCGAGTATGATCAGGCGCGACCCCGAGCGAATCGGCTAGTTCGATCAGCGGCAGAATTCGCCGCCGGACCTTTTCGACATGGTTGCCGGCAATGTCCGCGATGTGATGGTCGAGATACGGATTGAGAAACCGTTCGCGCACGCTTGCAACGTACTGCTCTGCGCGAACGCGCATCCGCAGCGCATCGAAGACGGGCAAGACTTCCTCGCCCCAGACGCCCTCGATGCCCTCGCGCAGCGTCGTGTCGTTCATCGCGTCGAACACGGTCTGCGCGCTGCTGCGGCGCTGCACGAGCCATTGGTCGGCGAGCCACGTATGCCCGACGTTCAGAAAGAACAGCTTGAGCCGTTCATGGCTGAGCAGGTCGTCGGTCACGACGATATGTTCGTGCGTGCACGGCAGTTCCATGCCCGGATGTCGTTCGATGGCCCAGAGCGCATAGGGCTCGGCCACGGCGCCCACCGGTTCGATCGGTTCGGACACGATCCGGTCGACCAGTGAGTTGACCCAGATGCATCGTTGCGACAGGTACGTGACGAAGGGCGCGGGCAGCGCCCATTGTTCAGCGAGGCCGACGATCAGCGCGCGTAGCGTGTCGCCGTTGCGGGCGACGAGTTCGCACGGAAAGATCGACACGCCCGCATCGGGCCGTGCGCGCCATCGCGCGTGCAGCAGCGTGAGCAGCTTGGCGGGGAAGCTGTGCGGGACATGATTCTCCAGCGCGAGCAGGGCAGGCGAATCGCGCTCGTCGAGACGATAGCCGGCGTCGCCGGTGTTCGACACGATGACGCGAACATCATGCGTCATCGCATGCCGGATCATCGCCCAGTCGCGATCGGCGATCCACGCGGCGCGCACGGCCCGGCAGTGGACGACCGTATCCACGATCGCGCCGTGTTCCCTGCCGCGAATCTTCACCGGGTAACTGCCTGCGTGGGCCAAAGCGGTGATGCGCGCACGGCTTGCCGGGTTGTCGGTGGTCTGCACCATGCGGATGCCCCCGATCGCATCACCGCGCTCCAGCGCTTGGGATACAAACAGCGCGACATGGGCCTGGAGAAACCGGCTGGTGCCAAACTGAAGAATCGGTTCACTCATCTCGAATGGTTCCCGCGAATTCGGTCAGCACTCGACCAGCGCCTTGACGACGGTCTGCCCGGGTTCCATCAGTTTCGGGAACTCGACGGGTACGTCCGACAGGCTCATCCGATGCGTATTGAGCGCCTTGTCCGGAATGCGGCCGGCGCGCATCGCGTCGAGGACGGTCTCGAAGTCTTCGGCGGTGGCGTTACGGCTGCCGAGGAGGGTTGCTTCGCGCTTGTGAAACTCGGGATCGGAGAACGTGATCTCGCCCGGGACAATCGAAATCAGCACGTACTTGCCGCCGTGGGCAATGAACTCGAAACCGCGATTCATGGCCTTGACGTTACCCGTCGCATCGAACACCACGTCGAAGAACTCGCCGTCGGTCATCGTCGACAATGCGTCGACGTCGGTCGGCCCCGTCTGCACCGTCGCAACGGCGAAGTGCTCGTGGCAGAACGCAAGGCGATCGGCTCGTGTGTCCAGGCAGGTGACGTGTGCGCCTTTCAACTGGGCGAATAGCATCGCCGCCATGCCGATCGGCCCCGCACCGACCACGAGGATTCTTTGGCCGGCGGACACGGCGGCACGTCGCACCGCGTGCGCGCCGATGGCAAGGAATTCGATCATCGCCGCCTGGTCCAGCGTCACTCCTTCGGCCTTGTGCACGAACTGCGCGGGTACCGACAGATATTCTGTCAACGCGCCGTCACGATGCACGCCGAGCACCTTGATGTTGACGCAGCAGTTGGTCTTGCCCTGTCGGCACGCGATGCACTGTCCGCACGACAGGTAGGGCATCACATAGACCGCGTCTCCGGGCGCGACATGCGCGCCGGGATCGGCCTCGGCCACGATGGCGGACAGTTCATGGCCCATGACTCGGGGATATTGCAGGTACGGTTGATTGCCCGAATAGATGTGCATGTCGGTGCCGCAAATCCCGACGCGTTGCACGCGCAACAATATCTCCCCATCGGCGCGGGAAGGCGGCGCGCGATCTTCGTGGCGCAGTACGCCGGGCGATTCGCAAATGATGCTGAGCATGATGACGTCCTCTTTATTGAGCGTGTTGATCGCTGGACGGCCGATCGATTCTGTAGAAGTGGGATGCATTGCCGCCGAAAACGCGCGTACGTGCGTCGGGCCCGAGGAAGCGGTCACAGCAGTGTTCGCACCACGCGAGCCAGGCCCCGTAGTCACCAAAATGGCCGGCAAGGCGGGAGACGGGCCAGTCGCTGCCCCAGATCAGCCGGGACGCGCCGAACCACTCGCAGACCGCGCGCACGTACGGCTCGACGAGCAGGAGATCGGCTTGCGGGCCGGCTTCCGTCCACAGTCCGGAGAGCTTGCAGTGCACGTTCGATTGCGCGGCGAGTTCGCTCATCGCGACGTGCCACGCTTCACTTCGGTCCGATGCGATCGGCGGCTTGGCGGCGTGGTCGATCACGATGCGCAGGCGAGGGTAGCGGCGCGCGAACGCGAGCAGCGCGGGCAGATGGCGCGGCGTGACGAGGGCATCGAAAGCGAGATCGTGCGCGAGCATGGCGTCGATGGCCGGCTCGAGAACCGGATCGTCGATCCAGTCGTCATCGGCAAGATCCTGTAGCATCGGGCGAATGCCACGGAATTTCGGCTCACGGGCGAGCGACTCGATATGGGCCGGCGCGTCGGTGGATTTGAGGTCCACCCATCCGACGACGGCCGACACGAAGCTCGTCCGGGATGCAACGTCGAGCAGATAGCGCGTGTCTTCGTGAGTCGGTAGCGACTGGACAACGACGGTGCGCTGCACACCGGCCTGCGCAAGCAGCGGTTCGAGATCCTGCGGACCGAAGTCCCGATAGATGGCATCCAGCGTTCGCGGAGGCCAATAGCCATCACGGCTGGCCATCTGCCAGAAGTGCTGATGAGCGTCGATCCGGGACATCATGCGCAATCCTCCGGAACCGGAGCGGATGCGGCGATCAGCCCATCGCGTTGCAAGGCAGTCCAGAGCTCCGATGGGAGCGGCGTTTCGAGCCAAGCGATGTTCTTCTGCAACTGCTCGATACTGCGCGCCCCGACCACGCAGGACACCACGGCCGGGTGGGCCAGCGGAAACTGAAGTGCGGCCGCGGCAAGCGGTACGCCGAAGCCGGCACATACCTCGGCGAGACGCGCGACCTTTCGGATTACTTCGGCCGGCGCATCCGCATAGTTGAACTTGCCGTTTCCGACCAGCACGCCCGAATTGAAGACGCCTCCTGAGACGATCCGAACATCGTTGCGCACGCATCTATCGAGCAACGGTGCAAGCGCCTCCTGTTCGAGCAGCGTGTAGCGACCCGCGAGGAGCATGACGTCGAGATCCGCCTCCTGCATCGCGTCGACGGCAACTTCCCATTCGTTGACGCCGAGTCCGATGGCGGAAACGGCACGGGCATCGCGCAGCTCGGCGAGCGCCCGGAATCCGCCTCCGCGGGTTAGCTGTTCCCAGTAGTGGGCATGCCGATCGCCGTGCGTGGCGGCACCGATGTCGTGAACATAGAGGATGTCGATCGTCCGCATGCCGAGTCGTTGCTGGCTATCCTCGTACGAACGCATGATGCCGTCGAACGTATAGTCGAAGTGAGGCCGGAAGGGCAACGGGTGCGCCCAACCGTCGTCGCCGGCTTGAACCGTATCGTCGGGCCGCATGAGCCGCCCGACCTTGGTGCTCAGTACATAGCGTTCGCGCGCGTGCACCTGCAGCGATTGTCCGATGCGCCGCTCCGACAGCGTATAGCCGTAGAACGGCGCGGTGTCGAAATAGCGGATGCCGGCCTCCCACGCCCAGTCGACGAGCGCATGGGCGTCGGCGGTCGACATCGACTTGTAGAGGCCGCCCAGTTGCGAGCAACCGAAGCCCAGTGTGCTCATGACCAATCCGCTACGGGGTAGCGCGTGCGTTGCAATGGCTTTCATGGCGTGTGTGTGAATGGAGGAGGTGCCGACGGGCGGCCCGGCAGAGCTGCCGCGACGGCGCGTTCGTCAGTACAGGACGTTCTTCGCGGCGGGCGAGTCGAGATTCTGCTTTTCGACCATCAGCACGCCCGTATCCACATGCTTGGAAACAGGCTTGCGCTCGATCACGTTGACGAGGGTCTCGATGCCCTTGTAGCCCATCTGATAGGAGCTCTGAACGGCGATGGCCTGAATCGTGCCGTCTCGAACAAATCCTTGGAGGTCCTGATTACCGTCGAAACCGATCGCCACGACCTTGCCGCCTTTGCCTGACTGCTGCAGCGCGCGCCCCATCCCGACGGCAGTCGGTTCGTTGGCACCGAAAATGCCCTTGAGGTCGGGGTTCGCCGACAGGACGTCGGTCGTCTGGTTCAGCGCATTCGCCATCTGCGACTGCGAATAGAACGGCCCCACCACCTGCAGCTTCGAATGCGCGGCGATGTACTTGCGGAATCCGCCGACGCGGCCGACTTCCGAGCCGGCGCCCGGCACGTACGACATGACCGCGACCTTGCCGGTCTGCCCGACCCGGTCGATCATTGCCTTCGCGCAGAGTTCGCCGGCTTTCGCGTTGTCGGTCGACAGGAACGACTGGTAGTACTGCTTGCCGGCGTCGGATACGGTCGAGTCGATCAACACCACCGGAATGTGCGCTTCCCATGCTTTCTTCATGGCCGGCACGAGTGCATCCGGATCCGACGGCGCGAGGACGATGCCGGCGACATGCCGGTTCACGGCGTTCTCGACCATGTTGACTTCGTCGGCGATCGCCGATTCCGCGGCGGGGCCCTGGAACGTCATCGTGTATCCCTTCGCATTGGCCATGGCGGCGGTGGCGCCTTTCTGCACGTTCTGCCAGTAGTTCGAATTGGCCGTCTTCACGATCACGGCAATTTCGCCGCCGGCGGCCTGCGCCTGCGCGCCGAACATCGCGCACAAGGTTGCCGCCGCTGCCAATACGGATAGTTTGTTCATGTCTCGCTCCTTATGGTGGTTGGAACTTCGTCTTGTGATTACAACTTCCGGTTGCGGAGTTGGTCGATCCATACGGTGCCGAGAATGACGACGCCGATGATGATCTGCTGGATGAAGCTCGACACCCCGTTCATGTTCAGGCCGTTGCGCAGTACGCCGATCACGAACGCGCCGATGGCGGTGCCGGAGATCGTGCCGACGCCGCCCATCAGCGACGTGCCGCCGATCACCGCGCTGGCGATGGCGTCGAGTTCGTACATCACGCCTTCGTTCGGCTGGGCCGTGACGAGGCGCGACATCAGTACGCAACCCGTGGCGCCTGCGAGCAATCCGGAAAGGACGTAGGTAAACAGCTTGACGCCTGGCACGTTCACGCCGGACAGACGTGCCGCTTCCGCGTTCGATCCGACCGCGTAGATGTGGCGGCCCAGCGACGTTCGCGACAGCAGCACCGAGACCGCCACGAACAGCACCACCATGATGACGACGGGGTAGGGAATGCCAGGAAAGATCGTGTCGGGAAAGCCGTCGGCCCCGATGTGCGAGATCTTGAAAAGGGCGCCGTTGCCGAGTTCGCCGAACGCGTCGCCGAGCCCCGACACGGGTCTCGCGCCGGTGATCTGCAACGCGAGCCCGCGGGCGACCAGCATCATGCCGAGGGTGGCGATGAACGGCGGCAGCCCCATGTGCGTGACGCAGATCCCGTTGACCCATCCGCATGCCGCGCCGACCAGCATGCCGCCCAGCATCGCGACGGGTACCGGAATGCCGGCCTTGACGAGCAGCGCGGCGGCGACGCCGGCCAGTGCGAGGACCGATCCGACCGACAGATCGATGCCGCCGGTAATGATCACGCACGTCGCGGCCACGCCGAGATACGCGATCGACGTCACCTGAAGCGAGACGGTCATCAGGTTGCCAACGGAGAAGAACGCGGCGCTGGTCAGCGAAAACGCGACGATCAGCACGACCAGGCTACCCAGCGCGGCAAATTTCTGGATCAGGTCGCGGCGTCGCTGCCGTGCCTGTTTATCGACGGCCGGCGTGCGACCCGATGTGATGTCAAGCATGACTTCTTCCTGATGCATGATGCAAGATCTCCTCCTGATTGGTCTTTCCGGTTTCAAGAACCGCGGTGATACGTCCTTCGTGAAACACGGCAATGCGATCTGTCATGCCGAGCAACTCGGGCAGTTCCGAACTGATCAGGACGACGCCGACACCGTCCGCCGCCAGGCGGTCCATCAGCCCGTAAATCGCGTATTTCGCGCCGACGTCGATGCCGCGCGTCGGCTCGTCGAAAAAGAGGATGCGCGAGCCGCGGTATAGCCATTTGCTGATGACGATCTTTTGCTGGTTCCCACCGGACAGGTTCCGCGCGATCTGCGCGACCGTCGGTGTGCGGATGCCCAGTTCGCGCACGTAACGCTCGGCGACGGCCGTTTCCTCGGCGAAACGCAGGAAGCCGCGCGACGAGATCGCCGCGACGTTGGCCAGCGTGATATTTGCGGCGACCGGCATCGCCAGCGCGAGGCCGTCCTTTTTCCGGTCTTCGGACAGGTAGGCAATCCCGTGGCGAATGGCCTCGCGCGGGGAGCCGATCGCGACAGGCGTGTCGCCCAGCAGGATCGAGCCGGCATCGGGCCGCTCCGCGCCGAAGATCGCGCGGGCGACTTCGGTGCGGCCCGCCCCCATCAGGCCTGCGAAGCCGAGAATTTCGCCCTTGCGAAGTTCGAACGACACGGGGCCGAACGTGCCGGTTCGCTGCAGGTCGCGTACCTTCAGCAGCACCTGGTCGGTGGGCGTGGATCGACGCGGCGGGTAGGCATCGTCGAGCGGGCGGCCCACCATGCGGGCGACAATCTCGTTCACCGACGTCGATGCAAAATCGCTCGTGGCAATGTGGCGCCCGTCGCGCAGCACCGTGACGCGATCCACGATTTCGGCCATCTCGTCGAGTCGGTGCGAGATGTAAAGGATGGCGACGCCTTCGCTGCGAAGCTCCTTGATGATGCGAAACAGCTGGACCGTTTCCGATTCGGTCAGCGACGACGTGGGTTCATCCATGATGAGCACCCGCGCGTCGAGTGACAGCGCCTTCGCAATTTCCACCATCTGCTGCTGCGCAATCGAGAGCGCGCCGACCAGCGTCGTAGGCGACACGTTCAAGCCTATTCGTTGCAGACACAACTGCGCGGCATGGTTCAGCGCACGGTAGTCGACGAACGGGCCGCGCTTGGGCTCGCGCGCCAGATAGATGTTCTCCGCCACCGACAAGTGGGGCACGAGGTTCAGTTCCTGATGGATGATCGCGATGCCTGCGGCTTGTGCGTCGGTGGCGGACGAAAACTGCACGGGCGCCCCGTCGTAGCGCACGACGCCGTCGTCCGGGCGGTATTGCCCGCTGATGATTTTCATCAGCGTCGACTTGCCCGCGCCGTTCTCGCCACAGACGGCATGAACTTCTCCCGCTCGTAGATCCAGATCGATGCCGTCGAGCGCCACGACGCCGGGGAAGCGCTTGCCCACGCCCTGTAGCTGCAGGATGGTTCGAGCAGTCGGCTCGCCGCGCGAAGGGGGGGGCGATTGCCGCAAGTCGGCAGGGGTCATGCGTGTCTCCGTAGGTCACTGGCGCAGTCGTCGAACGCAACTGGCCAGTCCAGTTGCGATGAATTCAAGGATGGAGCGCTCATCTGGTCAAGCCAATTGTGATTATTTTGAAGTGACCATACCAATGGTGTTAACCCTCGTGTCGGGTCGGGCCTATGCTGGCCGGGGGTTTCGCCGACGTGGTAGACTCCGCATGAACGCGAAGCTCGGCCATTTCGGTCGACCATTTTTCGGATCATGAAGCAGACAGAACCAAAGCGGCTTTACCAATCCGTGGCCGCGCAAATCCTCGCATTGATCCGTCAGGGCGGAATTCCCGCCGGTGGGCGACTGCCGCCCGAGCGCGAGCTCGCGACGACGCTCGGGGTCTCGCGCCCTTCGTTGCGCGAAGCCTTGATCGCCCTCGAAATCGGCGGGCAGATCGAGATACGTCTTGGCTCCGGGGTCTATGTTCGCGATCCGGGCGAGAGCGACAGTGGCGGCGTGCCGGCGCTGGGAGAGAGCCCATCCGAGCTGATGCAGGCGCGCGGCGCCATAGAGGGTTCGGTGATCGTGCTGGCCACGGCGCGATTCTCGGCAGCCACGCTGGACCGATTGCGTCGCACGGTGGAGCGCATGAAGCGGCTCGCCGTCGCGGGCAAATCGCCGGTCGACGCGGACCGGCAGTTTCATATGCTCATTGCGGAGGTGGCAGGCAACTCCGTGTTGAGCCGCTTCGTGGGCGAGTTGTTCGATAGCCGACACGATCCGATCGCTGCCGCGATTCGCGGACATTCGGAAAGCCCGGAAACCTGGGCTGCCGCGGTGCACGAGCACGAGCACATCCTCAAGGCGTTGCAAGCGGGCGATCCGATCGCTGCGCAAACCGCGATGCGCGCCCATCTTCAAGCGTCGGAGGAGCGCTGGATCGGCGGTGCGTTACAGCAGCCCTGACCGCGCCGATACCGGTCCGACGAAAGCACTGACGTCCGACCCACGCTGGCATGCGCGACATGCCGAGATGCATGGATCCATCCTGCGTTCCGCAGATTCGCGGAACTCCCGTGTTGCCCCCAAACCTCCCCGTTCTGACGAAAAACCGCAATTCGTCTGATAATACGCACGGCGATCCACGCGAACGAGCAGTCGCGCGAATCCCGCCGAACGTTGCACAGGCTACCAGGCGGCAGCATCGCCCCGATTGCGTCGTCACCCGCCGCAATCCGGAAAACGAAACGGCGTCAGGCCCACCTGGTCGTTCGGAATGTGCCCAGCGCCGTTCAAATCCCCACACGACGCCCGCGCGACGCGGCGTCGCAACCAGGAGGTGAACGATGATCACGCTGACCGTCAACGGTGGCGAACGGCATTTCGATGGCAATCCTGACATGCCGTTGCTCTGGTATCTGCGCGATGTCCTCGGCCACACGGGCACCAAGTTCGGCTGCGGGATGGCGCTGTGCGGCGCCTGCACCGTGCATCTCGACGGCGTCGCGATCCGGTCGTGCATCACACCCGTTGCGGCCGCCGCCGGAAAGAAGGTGACGACGATCGAAGGCCTGTCGACCGACGTGAACCATCCGCTGCAGCAAGCGTGGCAGGAACTGAACGTCGCGCAATGCGGCTACTGTCAGTCCGGGCAGATCATGCAGGCCGCGTCGCTGCTGAAGACGAATCCCCATCCGAGCGACGCCGACATCGACGACGCGATGTCCGGCAACATCTGCCGCTGCGGTACCTATACGCGCATTCGCGCGGCGATCCGGCTGGCGGTGCGGCGCGGAGGTGCCGCATGAGCGCGCCGGAATGCTCCGTCCACAATGAAAGCCGCCGCGCATTGCTGCTCGGCTTCGCATCCGGCGGACTGCTGCTCGCGTTCGGCGTGCCGTCGCTTGCGCGCGCGGCCACGCCCGCGCAGCCGCCGGTCAGCCCGAATCCGCAGTACGGCGGCGCGGGCATGCCGCACGGCTTGCGTGACGATCCGCACCTGTTCGTCGCGATCGCGCCGGACGGCACGGTGACGGTGACCTGCATTCGCTCGGAGATGGGACAAGGCGTGCGCACGAGCGTGGCGCTCGTGGTCGCCGACGAGCTGGGCGCGGACTGGGCACGCGTGAAGGTCGCGCAGGCCGTCGGCGACGAGCCGCGCTACGGCAACCAGAACACCGACGGTTCGCGCAGCCTGCGCCAGAGTTTCGCGGCGCTGCGCCGCGCGGGGGCGGCCGCGCGCACGATGCTCGAGCAGGCCGCGGCGGCGACCTGGGGCGTCGACGTGCGTCAAGTGAAGGCGACGGTGCACGAGGTCGTCGATACGACAACCGGGCGCAAGCTCGGGTTCGGTGAACTGGCCGCGAAGGCGGCCGCGCTGCCTGTACCCGATACGCAGAGCGTGGCGTTGAAGGCGCCGGCCGAGTTCCGCTATATCGGCAAGGGCGAAACGGCATTGATCGACGGACGCGACATCGTCGGCGGCCGCGCGCACTACGGGATCGACACGCGGCTCGACGGCATGCTGTACGCGGTCGTCGCGCGTCCGCCGGCCTATGGCGATACGGTCGCGTCGTTCGACGCGTCGGCCGCGCAAAAGCTCCCGGGTGTCGTCAAGGTCGTGCAGCTCGCGTCGACGCCGCTGCCGTCCGGGTTCCAGCCGCTCGGCGGCGTGGCCGTGATCGCTCGCGACACGTGGACGGCCATCCAGGCGCGCGCCCGACTGAAGATCGACTGGAAGCACGGGCCGCACGCAAGCTACGATTCGGCGGCCTACCGCAAGACGCTCGAAGCGGCGGCCGCGCAGCCGGGCGACGTGATCCGCGACGACGGCGATACGGCCGCGGCGCTCGCGGGCGCCGCGAAGCGGGTGCGTGCGACGTACTACATTCCGCATCTCGCGCACGCGACGATGGAGCCGCCCGCGGCCGTCGCGCGCGTGGCCGACGGCCGCTGCGAAGTCTGGACCTGCACGCAGGCGCCGCAGACCACGCGCGACGAAATCGCGAAGGCGCTCGCGCTGCCGGCCGAGCGCGTCACGGTCAACGTGACGCTGCTCGGCGGCGGCTTCGGCCGCAAGTCGAAACCGGACTACGTGGTGGAGGCCGCGCTGCTGTCGAAGGCGGTGGGCGCACCAGTCAAGCTGACGTTCACCCGCGAGGACGACATCGCGCACGACTATTTCCACGCGGTGTCGCTGGAAGCGCTCGACGGCGGCCTCGATGCGGCGGGGAAGGTGGTCGCGTGGCAGCATCGCACGGTCGCGCCGTCGATCCAGTCGACGTTCCGGGCCGGCATCGTGCACGAGCAGCCGGGCGAGCTCGCGCAAGGAATCGCCGATCTTCCGTTCGCAGTCCAGAACGTACGGATCGAGAACCCGGCGGCACAAGCGCACACGCGGATCGGCTGGTTTCGTTCGGTGTACAACATTCCGCACGCGTTCGGGATCCAGAGCTTCGTGTCGGAACTCGCGCACGCGGCGGGCCGCGACCCGAAGGATTTCCTGCTCGACCTGATCGGGCCGGCGCGGCGCTTCGAGCCGCACATCACGGTGAAGAACGTGAACTACGGCGAGGATCCGGCGTTGTATCCAGTCGATACCGGACGGCTGCGGCGCGTGATCGAGACGGTCGCGCGCGAAGCCGGCTGGGGCCGCGCGCTGCCGAAGGGGCACGGGCTGGGGATCGCCGCGCATCGCAGCTTCGTGTCGTACACGGCGGTCGTGTGCGAAGTGCAGGTTGCCGCGGACGGCGCGATTTCGGTGCCGCGCGTCGACATCGCGATCGACTGCGGGCCGCAGGTCAACCCGGAGCGCGTGCGCTCGCAGCTCGAAGGCGCGGTGGTGATGGGGCTCGGCATTGCGCTGCACGGCGAGATCACATTCAAGGACGGGCAACCGGAGCAGAGCAATTTCAACGGCTTCCAGGTGCTCAGGATGAACGAGGCGCCGCGTGAAATCCGCGTGCATCTGGTCGCGCCGGACGACTATGCGACACCGCTGGGCGGCGTGGGCGAGCCGGGCCTGCCGCCGGTTGCGCCGGCGCTGACCAACGCGATCTTCGCGGCAACCGGCACGCGGATTCGCAGCCTGCCCGTCGCGGATCAGCTCGCGAAGCAAAAGGCCGGTTGATACGCGCGACGTCGCGCAAGGAGAGGAAAGCATGAAAGCCCTGATGTGTACCGCATTCGGCCCCATCGACCGCTTGCGTATCGAGGAGGTCGCGATTCCCGAACCGGCCGCGGGCCAGGTGCGGATTCGCGTGAAGGCGGCGTCGCTCAATTTTCCTGATGCGCTGATCGTCCAGGGGCTGTATCAGGTGAAGCCGGCGCTGCCGTTCTCGCCCGGTGCGGAATTCGCCGGCGTGATCGACGCGGTCGGCGACGGCGTGAGCGCATGGCGGCCGGGCGACGAGGTGGTCGCGTTCACCGGTCACGGCGGCTTCGCCGAGCAGTGCGTGGCCGACGTGCACCAGATCGCGGCGCTGCCGCCGGGGATGACGTTCGAGCAGGGCGCGGCGCTGGTGCTGGCCTACGGTACGTCGCTGCATGCACTGCAGCAGCGCGCGCGTCTGCGGCAGGGCGAGACGCTGCTGGTGCTGGGTGCGGCGGGCGGCGTCGGGCTGGCGGCGATCGAGATCGCGAAGGCGCTGGGCGCGCGCGTGATTGCGGCCGCGTCGAGCCTGGACAAGCTCGCGCTGTGCCGCGAAGCCGGCGCCGACGACACGATCGACTATGCGACCGAGGACCTGCGGCGCCGCGTCGACGAACTGACCGGCGGACGCGGCGCGGACGTCGTCTACGATCCGGTCGGCGGCGCGTACAGCGAGGCGGCGCTGCGCGCGACCGCGTGGCGCGGCCGGTACCTCGTGGTGGGTTTCGCGGCCGGCGAGATTCCGAAGATCGCGCTGAACCTGGCGCTGCTCAAGGAGCGCGATATTCTCGGCGTGTTCTGGGGCGACGCGGTGCGGCGCGATCCCGCGGAGCACGCGACGAACATGCGCCAGCTTGCGCAATGGTTCGCGGCCGGCGAGGTGCGGCCGGCGATCACCGAGCGCGTGCCGCTGTCGGGTGCGGCTGACGCGATCGCGCGCATGGCGAACCGGCAGGTCAAGGGCAAGGTCGTGATCCTGCCGGACGCGTGACTGATGCGGGACCGCGCCGCGGCAGCACGCGCGTCATGCCGGCAACACTCGCGCCGGCAGCGAAATCACGAAGCGCGCGCCGCCGAGCGGCGAATCCTCGAGCCGCACGTTCCCGCCGTGCACGAGCGCGACGCGCCGCACGATCGCGAGCCCGAGACCGAACCCGCCGGTCTGCCGGTCGCGGCTCGAGTCGAGCCGCTGGAACGGTTCGAACACGCGTGCGCGCTCGGCGGCCGGAATGCCGGGGCCGTCGTCGTCGACGCTCAGCACCAGCGCACCGGACGCATCGTGCGTCGCGGCCAGCAGAACCGTGCGCGCCGCATAGCGCGCGCCGTTGCGGATCAGGTTGAGCAGCGCGCGGGCGACGAGCTTCGGATCGCACACGTGGGTGGCGGGCGCGCCGGTCGTCGACACGCCGAGCGTGATGCCGCGATCGGCGAGGTCGTTCGCGACGTTGCCGGCGACGCTGTCGATCAGCGCATCGACGACGACGTCCATCGGCGCGAGTTCGCTCGCACCTTGTTCGAGCCGCCCGATCGTCAGCAGCTCGGTCACCAGTTCGTCGAGTTCGCGCACGTCGCGTCGCAGTTCGTCGCGGCGTTCGCGCATCCGGCCGCTCTCGTCGGATTCGGCGAGCAGCGCGAGCCCGAATTCGAGGCGCGCGAGCGGCGTCTTCAGCTCGTGCGAAATCCCGTGCATCATCTCGCGCTGCTGCTTGATCGACGCCTCGATCCGCTCGGCCATGTCGTTGAATTGCTGCGACAGCTCGTAGATGTTCGACCGGCCGGACAGCTTTACGCGCGTCGACAGGCGGCCCGCGCCGAACGCATGGGCGGCGGCCTGCAGCCTGCGCAGGTCGCGCCAGTGATACGAGGTCCACAGCACGACCGCGAACAGCGCGGCGAGCGCGAGCAGCAAGTAGGCGTAGATCTTGATGTCGAGATCGAACGGCTGGATCGGGCGCGCATGCAGCACGGACCCGTCCGCGAGCGGCATGTAGTAATCCTTGCCGTCGTAGCCGATCGCGATCTTGCCGGCGTCGAGGTCGCGCAGGGGAGCGCCGCTCAGTTGGGCGCGGGCTTGCTCCCTCGTCACGAAGTCGAATCCTTCATTGCCGTGCTTCGCGAGCTCGCGCAGCGCGAGCGTGCGCTGCGCGCCCGGATGGCGTTCGAGATAATCGTTCAGCACGAACGCATAGGTCGTCAGCGAGTCTCGCTGCGCCTGCGCCGCGCGGTCGTAGAAGATCCGATCGAAGGAGAACTGGATGAACGCGATCGATCCGGCGACGCACAGGATCACGATGAGGTACAGCCTGATCAACGGGCGCAGCATTTATTCGTCCCACGCCGAAGGGCTGAACAGGTAGCCGCGGCCCCAGATCGTCTTGATCTTGTGCGGCTCCGACGACGCATCCTCGAAACGGCGCCGCAGCTTCGAGATGCCGGAATCGACCGAGCGGTCGAGCCCGTCGAACTCGATCCCGCGCAACTGCTTCAGGATGTCGTCGCGGCTCAGCACGGTGCCGGCCGCGCGCGCGAGGATCAGCAGCAGGTTGAATTCGGCCGTCTTCAGGTCGACCGGTTCGCCGCGCCACGTGACCGTGCGGTTCGGCGGCGAGATCGTCAGTTCGCCGAATATCAGCGCGGCGGGCGCGGCGGCCGGTGTTTCCGTTGCGGCCGGCCGTGCCCGGCGCAGCAGCGCGCGGGCGCGTGCGACCAGCACGCGCGGCTCGATCGGCTTCGTCACGTAGTCGTCGGCGCCGGTTTCGAGGCCCGCGACCTGATCGTAGACGTCCGCGCGCGCGGTGAGAATCAGCACCGGCACGTTGGTGAATGCGCGAATGCGCCGGCACACTTCCATCCCGTCGAGATTCGGCAGCATCAGGTCGAGTATCACGAGCGCGGGCTGGTGCTCGCGCACCGCCGCGACGGCCAGGTCGCCGCGCCGCACGACCGTCACCGCGAATTCATAGTTGTCGAGGTATTCGCGCACGAGCTGCGCGAGGCGGTCGTCGTCCTCGATCAGCAGCACACGGTATTTGAGCGGATTGTCGTACATGGTCTCCTCGATGTGCACGCGTCGTCCCGGCTCCCGGCAGGCGGGCGCGCGGCGCGGCACGCGAATTCTAGCCGGCGTTCCGGCGCCCCGGCCAGCGGGACGACAATCACGAACAATCGAACACAATTGAGCACAGATTCCCCGCAGATTACGGACAACCCCGGTGCACGGCGGCACCTAGACTGCGGGCTCCGTCACTCGTATCTCAATATTGTGCGCTCAACCCTTCGCCGTTCCCGCTATTGCGTGCCGCTTGCCGGCCTGACCCTTGCCGCCGCGGCTCACGCGGAAAACCAGTATTCGATTTCGCTCGGCGGTGGGTTCGCGCCGCGCTACCCCGGCAGCAACCAGTATCGCGGCGTCGTCGCACCGGGGCTTTCCGCGAAGTTCGGCAACGGCTTCTTCATCGACAGTCGCGAAGGCGCCGGCTACCGGCTGGACCTGCCGCACGGTGCGTTCGTGTCGGCGACAGTGAACTACGACCCGGGCCGCGCGGACGAGAACCGCTTCGACCTGCCGGGTTCGGACTACCTGAAGGGGATGGGCCGCATTCCGGGCTCGGTGCTGGTCGGCGTGCGGGCCGGTGTGACGCTGCTCGACGCGGCCGAACTGAGCGTCACGGTCGACACACCGGTGACGCATACGTCGCGCGGGGTGTCCGGGCATGTCGATCTCGCGGTGCCGGTGGTCAAGACCGCGCAGCACGAGATCGTCGTGACCGGCAGCGTGCATGCCGGCACCGGCCGCTATACGCAGACGTTCTACGGCGTGACCGATGCGCAGTCGATGACGAGCCGCTTCCGGCCGTATTCGACGAGCGGCGGGATCGACAGCGCGACGGTGTCGGTCGCATGGAACTGGAATCTGTCGCGGCACTGGTCGGTGCTCGCGACGGGCGGCGTGACGCGGCTGCTCGGGCGCTATGGCGACAGCCCGATCGTCCAATCGCGCAGCAACTACTACGGGATGGCCGGCGCGACCTACAAGTTCTGAACAGGTGGCCGCCGCGCGCATGCCGCACGCGATGCGTCGGCGCCGCGCCGTTGCCGCGCATCGCGTGCGGTAACATGCAGGCGGTTCCGGCACCACGCCGGGCCGCGACAGGGAGAAGCCGATGAAGAACACGATCGCCATGCTCGTCGCGCTCGTTGCGAGCGCAACCTTTGCAGGATGTGCGGACATGAACACGAAGCACCCGAACGCGACCGCCGGCGGCGCGGCGCGAAACGCCGCGCCGATGTGCAGTGCAGACGGCGCGCCGGACGATGCGCTGATCGGCAAGACCGAAGCCGAGGCGGCCGCGCTGCTCGACGGTTGCCTGTGGCGCGTGCTCGAGCGCGACGGCAAGTCGTTGCCGGGCACGATGGACTATCGCGAGGAGCGCCGCGACCTCGGCATTCGCGACGGCAAGGTGATCTGGGTGCGGCGCGGGTGATGGATGGGGCCGGCGGGGCCGGCCGAGCCGCATATCGTTAGCCGGCCGCGACGGGCGTACGAACCCGTGCGCGTTACTTCGAGATATACCAGAGCGCGTCGGTGCTGACGCGCGCGGCCGGCGCCTGAGGGGTTGCGGCCGGCGGCGGCGTGTTCGACGTCACCGCGGTGGGCCACGTGGCCGGCGGGTTCGACGACGGCGACGAGGGTGACGCCGGCGCGGTATTCGCCGTGTTCGCGGTCGCTGCCGATCCCGACGTCGACGGCGTGTTCAGATACCACAGCGCGTCGGCCGACGCCGTGCGCTTGGCCGACGCATTCGCGTTCGGTTTCCCCGCAGGCGTCGTGGCAGCCGTCGTTGCTCCCGCACGTGATGCTCCCGCCGCGGTTCCAGCCCCTGCCTGCGTCGTTGCACCCGCCGCGCCGCGCTGCGCGCGCGCCTCGAATGGCCCGAGCTGGAAGATCAACGTTTGCGCGGGACGCGTCAGAACGGCATACGGGAACTGCAGCTCCCACGACATCAGCACGCGACCCGACGACGTTTCGGTGAAGATCGCCGGCATATGCTTCATGTCGCTGAACTGCACGTAGATCCGCGCACCGTCGTCGAACACCTGGGTCGGCTTGGCCTGATCGGCGCCCGTGACGGTCCAGCCGAAGTTGTACGTGCCGGCCGGGCCGGCGGGACCGCCTTGCGGTGGCGGCGGCGGGGCGGCCGGTGACAGCGTGCGGGCCCGTGCGGCCGGCGGCGCGGATACGCTCAGGCTCGCGAACGGGTTGTACGCCTGCACCTGCTGCGGCGGCGTAAAGGAGGGAGGCAGGATGGGCATGGGAGTATCCGGCGAATCCGGCATGGTGCGGATTGCATCATAGACCTTGCGGGCATACGCGAGGCGCTTGTCGGGCGACGCGGCGTTGTACGCGCCGATCGCGGTCCAGTTCGCGCCGAGCTGGCGGATGTTCTGCGACAGGATCCACGCGCCGACGTACGCGTTGGTGCACGCATCGAACAGGCTTTCCCGCGTGATGCCTTCGCGCGCGAGCGTCGGCAGCCAGGTGCTGTTGATCTGCATCAGGCCGATGTCGACGGTGCCGTTCGTATTGGTGTTGACGGCGTTCGGATTCATCCCCGATTCGACCTGCGCGATGCCGCGCAGCAGGCTCACGCTCACGTGCTGGAACGTGGCTGCGTCGTCGAGGCAATCGGCCCACGCGGCGCCGTGCAGCGCGCACGACAGCGCAATCGTCGCGGCGATCTTCGGCGTGGCGTGGCTGAGCGAACGGGCAGTATGACGCGGCATGGCAGGATGGGGCGGGATCCGGCCGCCCGGTGCAAGGAAATTACGCAGACGCGAAGTGTGCCATAGCGCGCAGTCAAATGGCTCGCGTCAAACTTTCCTTTGCATTTGCCGGTGCGTTTATCGCGCATTTTCTGCTGCGCGGGGCTCGTCGCGCGACCGGATGGAATCGGTAAAAACGGCTGATTTTCGCGCGCATGCCGGCGCTCGAGCGGAGTCGCAATACTGACGCCGTGCGTCAGGTGCGCCGTGAATGCGGAATACGGTGATGAATCGTGCAGCGATGTGAAACGAACATGGCGCGGCCGCCGCTGCGCGGCCCGGAAATGGCGGCGGCGGCCGTAGCCGCCGTCCTGGCGAATCCGCCATCCGGCATCCGCGATCTGATACCGACCGGCCGGCCGCGCGGCACCCCGACACCGCGACATCACGACATCACGACATCACGACATCACGACATCACGACATCACGACATCACGGCATCACGACATCACGACACCGCCCACAGCCGCGCCCCGTCGCTCAGAAGCGGTGACGCAGCCCGAGGTTGACCATCGTCTGCGAGCTTGTACCCGCATACCCGTACGACGCGATCGACGCCTGCGCGGCCATCGATCCGCCTTTGCCGTCGCCGGTCTGGCCGCTCGCATGCTGGTACGCGGCGCTCAGGTACACGTCGGTGCGCTTCGACAGGTTGTAGTCCGCGCCGGCCGACACTTGGTGATAGGTCGCCGACGTATCGCCGCCCGAGCGCGTATAGCTGTAGCCGACGCCGACGAGCAGCGCATCGGTCGCCTGGTAGTTCACGAAGCCTTGCCCGGTGTTGTAGTGCTCGTTCGAGTCGAACGCCGAGCTTGCGTCGCGACGGTACTGCGCGTTGCTGTAGCCGAGGCCGAACGTGAAAGGCCCCGCGACGTACTGGCCCGCGACGCGGGCGATGCCGATCGAGTGCGCGCTCGCGTAGCCGTTGTTGATCGGGCCGTCGAAGGTGCCGTCCGACGAGCTGGTCCAGCCGGTGCGCAGGCCGTTCGACGCAGGGCTGTTGGTCGCGTGGAAGTAGCCGCCGGCGACGCTGAACGGCCCGTTGTTGTACGACACGGCTGCCGAATACGATTGCGCGGCGCCGGTGCTGCCGGCGATGCCGCCGAACGAGTACATCGCGGAGAACTGCAGGCCCGAATACACGGCCGACGTGTACTTCACCGCGTTGTCGACGCGGAAGCTGTTGTCGTAGTTGTCGACGTCGCCCGGCGTCGCGAACACGCTGCCGAGATAGTTGTCGGCGGTGATGCCCTGCACGAGGTCGACGAGCGGATCGTACTGGCGGCCGAACGTGAGCGTGCCGTAGCGCTCGCTCGTCAGCCCGACGAATGCCTGTCGGCCGAACAGGCGGCCGCCCTGGCCCTGCCGGCCGTTGCTCGGGTCGAAGCCGTTCTCGAGCTGGAACAGCGCCTTCAGCCCGCCGCCGAGATCTTCGGAGCCTTTCACGCCCCAGCGGCTGCCGGCGAGGTTGCCCGCGCTGCTGTTGCCGAGCATCCATGCGTTGTCCTTGCCCTGCGCGTGATTCACGTACGTGATCGACGTGTCGATCACGCCGTACAGCGCCACGCTCGACTGCGCGTGCGCGGCGGGGATCGCGGCGAACGACGCGAGCGAAATCAGCGAGAGGGTCGTGCGTTTCATTTCATCTCCTTGCCATTGGCGTGCTTGAACCGGAATGGCAGGAGACTACAGAGCCGCGGCCGAACGGCAAAAATGGAATTCTCCGATGTGACCTAAAGCAGACAGGCACGTGCTGCGCAAAGGCCTGTTGAGAGATTCGGATTATTGAGCACTGTGTGCTAATCGACCTGAATTTCGAGATGGTGCGATCGGCGTATTGCCGGATTCGTGATAATTCCAGGGGATTTTCGATGGGATTTCGCTAAAACGGCGTTCGTGATGGATTCGTCAATTCATTATTTAATGGAATCGAATCGCGCGATGCGGGCCGAATATGCTATTGCACGGGGCCCTCTTGTTGCGCGGCGGTCACCGGTATTCCGGTATTTCGAATCGGTCGGCGCTGCGCAGCCTGCATTACATCGCGGGCGGCAACTTCTATGCGATCGGCGAATCGCTGCACGTCGATCCGGGCCAGCCGGAGCCGCAGTAAGCCGCCGGCCGGTGGTCGGCCGCAGTTCCAGGCGCGCGGCTCACGCGCGCTTTTTCAACGTCGCCAGCATCGCGTCGGCGAACGCCTGCGTGACGCGCGGCAGTGTGCGCCCGCGCTTCACGACGAGCGCGATCGGCCGCACGAACGCGGGGTCGTCGATCGGTTTCGCGACGAGGTCCGGCTCGGCGCGCACCTCGCGCGCGGTCGCCGGCAGGATCGTCACGCCGAGTCCGCCGCGCACCATCGCGACGGCCGTCATCATGTAGGTCGGTTCGCACGCGATGTCGGGCGTGCAGCCGGCCGCGTCCAGTGCGGCATCGACGACGCCGCGCACGCTCGTGCCCCGCGCGGTCAGCACGAGCGGCACGGCGGCGACGTCGGCGGTGCGCACGCGCCGCTTGCGCGCGAGCGGATGATCCTTCGGGCACACGGCAACGAGCCGGTCGGCGCCCACGTACAGCACCTCCAGCGACGCATCGAACGCATCGCCGCCCGTCAGGCCGAGATCGGCTTCCTCGTTGCGCACCAGCGCGGTGACGAGGCTCGCGACACCGTCGCGAATCTCGAAGCCCGCACGCGGCACGTCGCGCCGGAACGACTGGATCAACTCCGGCAACAGGCTCGACGCGAAGGTCGGCAGGCATGCGAGCCGCACCGTGCCGCTCGCGCCTTCGCCGAGCGCCCGCGCGTCGCGCAGCACGCGCTCCATGTCGTCGAGCGAGCGCTGCAGCAGCGGCAGCAGTTCGCGCCCGGTCTGCGTGAGCGCGACGCTGCGGCTGTTGCGGTCGAACAGCCGCGCGCCGACGATCTCCTCGAGCCGCCGGATCTGCACGGTCAGCGCCGGCTGCGACAGGTGCAGCCGCGCGGCCGCACGCGTGAAGTTGCCGGCGTGGGCGACGGTGACGAACGCGCGAATGTCGCGAAGATTCAGATCCATAACGATTCGTGATTGCTGCGATCAAATCATTTCAATTGTGCTATCGCTGCGCCGACCTTACGCTCGTCTCCAACAAAAGACAAGGTAGGAGACACGGATGCTGCCGTTACTCGGGCTTGGCACGATCGTCGTGCTGCTAGCCGCGATTCTGTCGAAGCGCATGTCGCCGCTCGTCGCGCTGATCCTCGTGCCGATCGCGGCGTCGCTGATCGGCGGCTTCGGGCTGCATACGAGCAAATTCGTGATCGACGGGCTGAAGGGGCTCGCGCCCGTCGTCGGGATGTTCGTCTTCGCGATCCTCTATTTCGGGACGATCACCGACGCCGGCACGCTCGATCCGATCATCGACCGCATCCTGCGCGCGGTCGGCACGCGGCCCACGCGCATCGTGATGGGCACGACGCTGCTCGCGCTGCTGATCCATCTCGACGGCTCGGGCGCCGTCTGCTTTCTCGTGACGATTCCCGCGGTGCTGCCGCTGTACGACCGCCTGAAGATGGACCGGCGCGTGCTGGCCGCGGCCGTGTCGATGGCCGCGGGGATCAACTTCCTGCCGTGGACGGGGCCGATGATTCGCGCGTCGGCGTCGCTGCACCTGCCGGTGTCGGCGCTGTTCAATCCGCTGATTCCGGTGCAGGCGATCGGGCTCGTGTTCGTGTTCGGCGTCGCGTACTGGCTCGGCCGGCGCGAGGAGAAGCGGCTCGGCCTGTCGCCCGACGATGCGTCGATTCCGCTGCCGAAACGCGAGCTGACACCCGACGAGCAGGCGCTGCGCCGGCCGCACCTGTTCTGGTTCAACCTGGTGCTGACGCTCGTCGTGCTCGGCACGATGGTCGTGATGGGCGAGAAGATTCCACCCGCGATCATGTTCATGGTCGGGCTGTGCGTCGCACTGATGGTGAACTACCCGAACGTCGACATGCAGAGAAAGCGCATCGACGCGCATGCGCGCGCGGCGCTGATGATGGCCGGCATCCTGCTCGCGGCCGGGGTGTTCACCGGCATCATGCAGGGCAGCGGCATGCTGAAGGCGATGGCGCAGGCGGCGGTCGGCTTCGTGCCGCCGTCGATGGCCGGCCACATTCCGGTCGCGCTCGGCCTCGCGTCGATGCCGCTCAGCATGCTGTTCGATCCCGATTCGTTCTACTTCGGTGTGCTGCCGGTGATCGCGGAGGTGGCCGGCCAGTTCGGCGTGCCGGCCGTGCATGTCGGGCAGGCCGCGTTGCTCGGCCAGATGACGACCGGCTTTCCGGTCAGCCCGTTGACGCCCGCGACGTTCCTGGTCGTCGGTCTGTGCGGGATCGAGCTGGCCGAGCACCAGAAGTTCACGTTCCCGCTGCTGTTCGGCGCCTCGATCGTGATGACGATCGCGTGCGTCGTGCTCGGCGTTTTTTGATTGTTCCCGGCGCGCGCGCCGGATGACGGTACCGACATGACAGCAAAGCCACCACACGAACGGCGCGTGCGCATCGGCGCGGGCGCCGGCTACTCGGGCGACCGGATCGAGCCGGCGGTCGAACTGGCCGAACACGGGCAGCTCGACTATCTCGTCTTCGAATGCCTTGCCGAGCGCACGATCGCGATCGCGCAACAGGCGCGGCGCAAGGATCCGTCGCTCGGCTACGATCCGCTGCTCGACGCGCGCATGCAGGCCGTGCTGCCGGTGGCCGCGCGCAAGCGGGTGCGGATCGTGTCGAACATGGGCGCGGCCAACCCGCGCGCGGCCGCGCGGCGCACCGCGCAGATTGCGGAGTCGCTCGGCCTCGCGGGGCTGAAGGTCGCGGCGGTCGAAGGCGACGACGTGCTCGACGTCGTGCTGCGCGGCGCGTTGCGCTTCGAGGAGTCGGGCGACGAAGTCGCCGCGTATCGCGAGCGCATCGTATCCGCGAACGCGTATCTCGGCGCCGCGCCGATCGTCGAGGCGCTCGCGGCCGGCGCGGACGTCGTGCTGACCGGGCGCGTCGCCGATCCGTCGCTGTTCGCCGCGCCGCTGATCCATGCGTTCGGCTGGCGGATGGACGACTGGGACACGCTGGGGGCCGCGACGGTCGTCGGCCATTTGCTCGAATGCGCGGGGCAGGTGACGGGCGGCTATTTCGCCGACCCCGGCTACAAGGACGTGCCGGATCTCGCGCGGCTCGGATTCCCGATCGGCGAGGTCGCGGCCGACGGCTCGGTCGTGATCACCAAGGTGCCGCACGCGGGCGGCCGCGTGAGCGCGGCGACCTGCAAGGAACAACTGCTGTACGAGATCCACGATCCGGCGCGCTACCTGCAGCCCGACGTCGTCGCGGATTTCACGCGCGTGGCCGTCGCGGAGGAGGCGCCGGACCGCGTGCGCGTCACGGGCGGGCGCGGCACCGCGCGCCCCGAGACCCTGAAGGTTTCGGTCGCGTATGTCGACGGCCATATCGGCGAAGGGCAGATCTCGTACGGCGGGCCGGGGGCGCTGGCGCGCGCGCGGCTCGCGCTCGACATCGTCCGCGAGCGGCTCGCGCTGACCGGCGTGGCCGCGACCGAGTTGCGCTTCGATCTGATCGGCGTCGATGCGCTGTACGGCGACGCGACGCCCGCCGTGCGCGGCGAGCCGGCCGAAGTCCGCGTGCGGGTGGCCGGCCGCGCGGCGAGCGCCGCCGAGGCCGCGCGGATCGGCAACGAAGTCGAGACGCTCTATACGAACGGGCCGGCCGGCGGCGGCGGCGCGTTCAAGTCGACGCGCGAGGTGATCGCGGTGCAGTCGGTGCTGCTGCCGCGCGCGGCCGTGACGCCGTCGTTTTCATTCGTGGAGGCCTGATGCAACTGCGTGAACTCGCGCATGCGCGCACCGGCGACAAGGGCAATACGCTGAACGTGTCGGTCATCTGCCGCGATCCGCGTCACTACGAGCACCTGCGCGCGCATCTCGATGCGCGGGCGGTGAAGTCATGGCTCGCCGGCATCGTGCACGGCGACGTCGTGCGCTACGAACTGCCGGCGCTGGCCGCGTTCAACTTCGTGCTGCGCGATGCGCTCGGTGGCGGCGTCACGCGCTCGCTCGCGCTGGACGCGCACGGCAAGTCGGTCAGTTCGGCGCTGCTGGCGATCGAGGTGCCGGAGCCGGCGTGATGATGTGACGACGTGACGATGCGCGCGGCCGGCGGGTCGCGCGCCCAGGGTCGCGTTTACGGTGACGGGATCGGCCGTTCGTGGCGCCGCGCCTGCGTGCTTGACTGGTTCGCCCGCGAAGCGCAGGCGCTGATCCGCACAAGCGCCGTGGGCCGAACCGGCACATCCGCGGATTTTTTTTCGTGGTCTGACCAGTCCAACCTCAAGTTGCCTCCCGGCCGGTCGTTAAACCCGTTTGCGTACTCATTTGACTGTCCGATAACAACACGCAACCGGAGATCGCCGTCATCATGCTGTCATCAATTCGCGCCCGGATCGTGGCGACCTGCGTCGCCATCGTCGTCACGGCGCTCGCCGTCACCGGCGGCCTCGTGTACGACGTCGTCAAGCGACACAACGACGAAACCATCGACCGGAACCTGCAGTCGGTCCTGGCCGGCCACGCGCTGGCGCTCGACGAGTGGGTCGCCAGCCGCGCGCAGCAGACCCAGGCGCTCGCGGATACGCTGCCGATCGGCGAAGGCGATCCGCTGCCGGCACTGACGCTGCTCGGCAAGTCGGGCGGGTTCCAGGTGCTGACGCTCGGCCTGCCGGATCACACGGCATTCTCGAACATCCCGCTCGCGCCCGGTTACGATCCGACCGCGCGTCCGTGGTACAAGCAAGCGGTCGAGGCCGGCCGGCTGGTCGTCACCGCGCTGTATCAGGACGCGTCGACCGGCAAGCCGGCTTTTGCATTCGCGGTGCCGATCATGCGCGGCGGCGCGCTGAAGGGCGTGCTAGCGGCGAGTCTCTACATGGAACGTGCGAGCGCGATCGTCGCGTCGATGCACCCGACGCCGGCGAGTTTCGCGTTTCTCGTCGACCGCGGCGGGCGCCTCATCGCGGGCGCGAAGACCGACCTGATCATGAAACCGGCCGTGCAGCTGTCACCGGAACTGACGCCCGAGCGCCTCGCGAGCCTGCAGAGCGCGAGCGAGCCGGTGGCGATCGCGGTGGACGGCGTGACCAAGCTGCTGCGCGCGCGACCGATCGCCGGAACCGACTGGTCGCTCGTGATGGCGCTCGACCGGTCGGACGTGACGGCCGGCATGCGGGCCGTCGCGACGACGACGCTCGCGGCCATCGTCATCGTGGCCTGTATCGCGGCCGCGCTCGTCGGCGCGCTGACGAACGCGGCATTCAAGCGCGTGCTGCTGGTGCGCGATGCGCTGACCGACGTCGCCAGCGGCAGCGGCGACCTGACGAAGCGGCTGCGGGCGGACGGCAACGACGAGGCGGCGCAGATCGCGCGCGCGTTCAACCTGTTTGCGGAAAAGATTTCGGCGATCCTGCTGCAGATCCGCGGGTTCAGCGAGTCCGTGAGCGTGGCGAGCGCGGAGATCGCGCAGGGCAACCAGGACCTGTCGGGCCGCACCGAGCATGCGGCGTCGAGCCTCCAGGAAACCGCGGCAGCGCTCGAGGAAATTGCCGGCACGGCGCGCAACTCGGCCGATGCGGCGACGCAGGTGAACCGGCTCGCGGAGTCGGCGTCGGGCGTCGCGATGCGCGGCGGCGAGGTGGTGAGCCAGGTGGTCGCGACGATGGGCGAGATCACGGCGGCGTCGAACGAAATCGCGAACATCATCGGCGTGATCGACGGCATCGCGTTCCAGACCAACATCCTCGCATTGAATGCGGCCGTCGAGGCGGCGCGCGCGAACGAGCACGGGCGAGGCTTCGCGGTCGTCGCGGGCGAGGTGCGCACGCTCGCGCAACGCAGCGCGCAGGCCGCCAAGGAAATCAAGCAGCTGATCCAGGCGTCCGTCGACAAGATCGAGGGCGGGTCGGGGCTCGTGCACACGGCGGGCGCCACGATGGACGAGATCGTCGAGGGCGTGCGCGGCATCACGAGCGTGATCGCCGAAATGACGGTGGCGGCGAACGAGCAGAGCACCGGCCTCGCGCAGGTGAACCAAGCGGTGTCGCAGCTCGATCATTCCACGCAGCAGAACGCGGCGCTCGTCGAGGAATCCGCCGCGGCCGCGGCGCTGTTGCGCGAGCAGGCGGCGCAGCTCGCGCAACTGGTCGGCGAATTCAAGCTGGCGCGTGCGCAAACGGCCGATACCGCGCCGGCGTGATGCGGTGCGCGCCGGGCCAGTGCCGGGTCAGTGCGATGCGCTTGCGATGCCGCGCCGAGCGTGTACGCTACGGCCTCGCGGGCATCGCCCGCGCGTGCGGCAGGGGCCGCGCGCATCGACCGGATCCTGGAATGAAGAACGAGATCGTCACGCCGGCCGGCGTGAAGGGCGCGGCCACGCGCGGTGGCCGGTTCGCGCCGACGCGCGCCGCACTGTCCGCCGTCGCGGTGTTCACCGCGCTCGTCGCGGCATCACCGGCCCATGCCGCCGAGCCGGCGCATCCCGAGCGTCAGCTGCAAACGTTCATCCGCGACACCTACGGCAACTGGCGCGCCGATCGCAAGGGCTGGCAGTCGGACGCGGGTGATTTCATTTACGCGTCGTGCGGATCGCTGCGCGTCGCGACGGCCGACGGCCCGCGCACGCTGCTCGCGATGTGCGGCGAGACCGAGGACGCCGTGCAGAACGGCATGCCGGGGATGGATTCCGATGCGACGCCGGGCACCATCGACCTGTACGTGCTTCGGCCTTCGCAGGACGGCACGACGCTCGAACCGGCGCTGAAGAAGACGGGCATCGTGTCCGGCGGGCGCGGCGAGCCGGGCACGGTGAGCATCCAGCGGCTCGGGCCGCACCTGTTCGGTTTCGTCCTCGGCAACAGCGACTCGCGGCAAGGCTATACGCAAAGCATGCGCTCGATCTGGCTGCCGTACGGCGACGCGCTGGTGCCGGCGGCGGCGCGCATCGACGAAGCGCTCGACAATGCGGAATCGAGCGAATGCGCGAACGATCCGGCGCGCTGCGAGGAACGCCGCTTCGCGATCGCGCCGGACACGACCGTCAACGATAGCGTCTATCCGCTGATCGTGACCGAGACCGGCACGCGCGGCAATCGCACGATTCACGTGCGCCATACGGTGAAGTTCGACGCGACGCGCGGCCGCTACATCGTGCCGAAGGCCGTGCGCGACGGGTATTGAGCGGTCCGTGCGCGGAACCACGGTACCGCGGATTCGGGCGGCGTCGCGCCGCCCGCCCGTCACACGTACACGTAGCGCACGAGGTGGAAGAACACCGGCGCCGCGAAGCAGATCGAGTCGACGCGATCGAGCATCCCGCCGTGGCCCGCGATCATCGAGCCCCAGTCCTTGGTGCCGAGCGAGCGCTTCACGGCCGACAGCACGAGGCCGCCGACGAAGCCCGCGATCACGATCGCAAGCGAGATCCCGAACGCCGCGCCGAAGCTGAACGGCGTCACGCGATACAGCGACGCGCCGCACAGCGTCGCGAGCAGGCCGCCGCCGATGAAGCCCTCGACCGTCTTCGACGGCGACAGGCGCGGCGCGATCTTGCGTCGCCCGAACAGCTTGCCGACCACGTACTGCAGCACGTCGCTGATCTGCACGACGAACAGGAAGAAGAACAGCAGCAGCGCGTTCTGCCCCGCGTAGCGCGGAATGTCGAGGATCAGCACGGCCGGCGCATGGCTCAGCCCGTACACGCAGACCATCAGCGCCCAGTTGATCTTCGCGTTGCGGCTCAGGAATTCGCGCGTGTCCTGCGTGAGCGCCGATACCAGCGACATCGCGAAGAACAGGTGCACCGGCACGAAGATCGAGTACATCCCGTACCAGTTGATCCCGAGCAGCACGTACTGCACCGGAATCGCGACGAAGAACGCGATGAAGAGCGTCGTATGATCGCTCGCGGTGGTCGGCGTGAGCGTGATGAATTCGCGCAGCGTCAGGTACGACAGCAGCGCGAACACCAGATACGTGACGTTGTTGCCGAGGCTGATCGCGATGACCATGATCGCGATCATCGCCCACCACGCACGGATGCGCTGGTTCAGGTTGACGACGGTCGCGCTGGCGCCGCCGTTGCGCGCGCCGAGGATCGCGCCGATCACCGTCGCGAGCACCAGCACGCCGGTGACGCCCGCGACCAGTTCCCAGAAGAGAGTTCGCATGAAGAGGTCCGGAAAAGGGAGAGGAGGGCGCCGCGATCAGCCGGCCGGCCGCTGCGGCGGCGCGAGCGCGACGATCGCGTCGCGCATGCGGGCGAGGAAGGCCGGCTTGTCTTCACCGGCGCCGAGCGCGTCGTTCGCACCGAAGTGCACCTTGCAGATCAGCGGCACGGGCCAGATCGCGCCCTTCGGCATGATGCGCTGCAGGTTCTCGAGATAGACCGGCACGAGCGCGACGTCCGGAAATTCCGTCGCGAGATGGAACAGGCCGCTCTTGAATGGCTGCGGCAATACGTCGGCGCCGCGCGTGCCTTCCGGGAAGATGATGATCGAGTGGCCTTGCCGCAGCGCGTCGCGCACGGGGTCCAGCGGATTACCGCCGCCCTCGCGATGACGGTCGATCAGCACGACGTTCAGCAGCTTCTGCGCGATATGGCGCTTCAGGTCGCTGCTGTCCCAGTAGTCGCGCGCGGCGACCGGCCGCACCACCGCGCGCACGTCGCGCGGCAGCGCGGCGAGGATCGCGAGCGTGTCGATGTGGCTCGTGTGGTTCGAGAAGTAAATCTTCTGCGTCGGCGACGGCGGCGCCTGATGCCAGACCGGATACGCGCCGGCGACGAGCCGGACGATCGACAGCAGGAAATCGCGCTGCCAGACGTTCAGGATGTTCATCGGCGCCGCGCCTCCTGCCTGCATGCTCCCGCGGCCGCGCATGCGCGGCAGGCGGAATCCCGGAGTGCCGGCGCGGCAGGATGCGCGCCGGACGGCCATTGTTTAAGTTTTTTCAACTTCGTGGCTGCCTGTCGCAGGGCCGCGATAATCGGACGATGCGCCGGCGGACGTCGCGGCGCAGTCGCCGGTCGGCGGCGTGATAATCGGCTGTTGCACGAGCGCCCGTTTGCAGTTCGAATGGATCTTGCTGCGATCGGGCCAGCGGATTATCGCGAGTTTCCGTCAAAAACGCCAGATTGCCGGGTGCGGCGCCGGTGGCGTGCAGCTTGACGCGCGGGGGTCGCTCGGCGACGATTACGACCACCTGTCGAAAGCCGTCGATGCCGACGGTTGCGCCGCCCGGGGCATGGCGGCTGGAAACGTGTCCGAACGAGCAGAACCAATAAAACGATGAGCCTCTACGCACTCAAACCGAAATTCCAGAACCGTCTGCGTCCGTTCGCGGATTCGCTTGCCGAACGCGGCGTCACCGCCAACCAGGTCACGCTGTTCGCGGCCGGCGGCTCGATCGTCGTCGGCGCGCTCGCGGGGCTCGGCGTGTTCGTCCGCGTGCTGTTCCTGCTGATCCCGATCTGGCTGTTCGTGCGGATGGCGCTCAACGCGATCGACGGCATGCTCGCCCGCGAACATGGGCAGAAGAGCACGCTCGGCGCCTACCTGAACGAGCTCGGCGACGTCGTGTCCGATGTCGCGCTCGTGCTGCCGTTCCTCGCGATTCCCGCGTTCGCTCCGGCGGACGTCTGGCTGTTCGCGCTGACGGCGGTCATCGTCGAATGCGCGGGGCTGATCGGCCCGCTCGCCGGTGCTACGCGCCGCTACGACGGCCCGTTCGGCAAGAGTGACCGCGCGCTCGCGCTCGGTGCATTCGCGCTGTGGATCGGCTTCGGCCTGCCGGTCGGCAGCGTCGCCGCGTGGCTGTGGCGTGCGCTGATCGTGCTGTCGATCGTGACGGTGGTGCGGCGCGTGCAGGCCGGCGTCGCCGAAGCGGGCGGCTGACGGCCAGGGATGGGCCGGCGCCTGAGGGCGGCGCCGCATGATTCGAACAACGAAACGAGAGAAAAGCATGAACGCACGCACGGCCCGCGAGGCCGACTTCATCACGCACGACGGCGAAACGCTGTTCTATCGTCACTGGCCCGCGACCGGCCCGCGCTGCCGCGGCGCGATCGTGCTGCTGCATCGCGGCCACGAACATTCGGCGCGCGTCGCGCACCTCGTCGACGAGCTGGACCTGCCGGACTTCGCGTTCTTCGCATGGGATGCGCGCGGCCACGGCCGCTCGCCCGGCGCGCGCGGCTACAGCCCCAGCGCGGCCGCGTCGGTGCGCGACCTGCAGATCTTCGTCGAGCATATCCGCGACACGCACGGCATCGCGATCGAGCACACGGCCGTGGTCGGGCAGAGCGTCGGCGCCGTGCTCGCGGCCACCTGGGTACACGATTACGCGCCGCCGATCCGCTGCCTCGTGGTCGCGTCGCCGGCGTTCCGCATCAAGCTCTACGTGCCGTTCGCGCGGCCGGGGCTGCGGCTGATGCACAAGCTGCGCGGGCTGTTCTACGTGAACAGCTACGTGAAACCGAAATTCCTCACCCACGACGCCGAACGGATCGCGAGCTATGCGGCCGATCCGCTGATCACGCGGCCGATCGCCGTGAACATGCTGCTCGACCTGCACGACACCGCGAAGCGGATCGTCGCCGATGCGGCCGCGATCACCGTGCCGACGCAGCTGCTGATCTCGGGCGCCGACTGGGTCGTCCATCGCGGGCCGCAGGATCGCTTCTTCGAGCGGCTCGGCGGCGCGCGCAAGGAGCGCATCGTGCTGGCCGGCTTCTATCACGACACGCTCGGCGAGCGCGACCGCGCGCAGGCGCTCGCGCCGCTGCGCGCGTTCGTGCTGCGCGAGTTCGATACGCCGAGCCCGCGCGTGTCGCTGGCCGACGCCGACCGGCGCGGCGCGTTCCACGACGAATACGCGGCGCTCGGCCGGCCGCCCGCGAACCCGTTCGCCCGCGCGTACTGGGCGATCACACGGGCGGGGCTGAAGGCCGGCGGCGCGCTGTCGGACGGCATCGCGCTCGGGCTGCGGCTCGGCTTCGATTCGGGCTCGACGCTCGACTACGTGTACCGCAACCGCGCGCAGGGCCGGCTCGGCGTCGGCGCGCTGATCGACCGCACCTATCTCGACTCGCCGGGCTGGGTCGGCATCCGTCAGCGCAAGGTGCATCTGCAGGAGCTGATCGGCGCGGCGATCGGCCGGCTGCGCGGCCTCGGCGAACCCGTGCGGATCGTCGACATCGCGGCCGGGCACGGACGCTATGTGCTCGACGCGATCGCGACGGCCGCCGAACGCGACGGCGCGGCGCCCGACGACATCACGCTGCGCGACTACAGCCCGCCGAACGTCGAGGCCGGACGCGTGCTGATCGCGCAGCGCGGCCTCGAGCCGATCGCGCGCTTCGAGCGCGGCGACGCGTTCGACGAGGCGTCGCTCGCGACGCTGGAGCCGCGCCCGACGCTCGCGATCGTGTCGGGGCTGTATGAACTGTTCGGCGAGAACGCGCTGATCGAGCGCTCGCTGCGCGGGCTCGCGCAGGCGGTGCCGCCCGGCGGCTATCTCGTCTATACGGGGCAGCCGTGGCATCCGCAGCTCGAATTCATCGCGCGTGCGCTGAACAATCACCGCGGCGACGCGACCTGGGTGATGCGCCGCCGCTCGCAGGCCGAGATGGACGAGCTCGTCGCGCGCGCCGGTTTCCGCAAGCTCGACCAGCGCATCGACGAGATGGGCATCTTCACGGTGAGCCTCGCGCAGCGGGTCGACGCGTCGTGAGCGCGCTCGGCGGCGGCGCGGGCGGCGGTCTGGCCGAGCCGGCGGCCGGCGCGCGCGATGCGTCGTTCGCGCTGCGCGTCGCCTGGCTCGCGGCGATGGGTGCGGTGTTCTTCTCCACCTACGGCTTCGCGAACTGGCTCGCCGCGCGCCGCGCCGAGGTGCCGACCTTCGCGTTCGGCTGGGAGCACGCGATTCCGTTCGTGCCGTGGACCATCGTGCCGTACTGGTCGATCGACCTGCTGTACGCGCTGTCGTTCTTCTTCTGGACCCGCCGCGACGATCTGCTCGATCACGTGAAGCGGCTGTTGACCGTGCAGTTGATCTCGGTCGCATGCTTCATCGCATGGCCGCTGCGCTTTAGCTTCGAGCGGCCCGATGCGGGCGGGGTGGCCGGCGCGCTGTTCACGCTGCTGATGGGGTTCGACAAGCCGTTCAACCAGGCACCGTCGCTGCACATCGGCCTGCTCGTCGTGTTGTGGGCCGTCTATGCGAAGCATCTGCGCGGCATGGCCGCGCGCACCGTGCTGCATGCGTGGTTCGCGGCGATCGGCGTGTCGGTGCTGACGACGTACCAGCATCACGCGATCGACGTGCCCACCGGCGCGGCCGTCGGCTGTCTCGCGCTGTTCCTGTTTCCGTTGCGTGACGCGGCGGGACGGTTGCCGGGCGCGACCGGTTCGCCGTCCGCCGCCGGCCGCGCGCTGGCGCGCCGCTACGCGCTCGGCGCGGCGCTGGTCGCGCTCGCGGCGCTTTACTGCGTGTCGCGTGTGCCGGGCCTGGCGTTGGCGGCCGGGTGGGGTGCGCTGGCGCTTGCGTGCGTCGCGTGGATTTATTGGCGCGGCGCGCCCGGCGCGTTCCAGAAGGACGACGCGGGCCGCTTGCCGGTGTCCGTCCGCTGGCTGCTCGCGCCGACGATCGTCGGCGCGTTCGTCAATTCGCGGTTATGGACGTTCCGGCAGCCGGCGCCGGCGCGGATCGACGAGCGCGTGTCGATCGGCCGCACGCCGACCACGCGCGACATGCGGCGCCACGGCTTCACGGCGCTCGTCGACCTGACCGCCGAGATGCCGCGCTGGACCACGGCCGACGCGTCTCTCGCGTATGCGGCGGTGCCGCAACTCGACCTCGTCGCGCCCACGCCCACCCAGCTCGCGGCGGCCGTCGCGGCACTCGAACGCCTGCATGCGGAAGGGCGCGACGTGCTGGTCTGCTGCGCGCTCGGTTACGGGCGCAGCGTGTTGTGCGCGGCCGCGTGGCTCGCCGCGCGGCGGGGGCTCGGCGATGCGCGCGACGCGCTCGCGGCGGTACGGGCGGTGCGGCCGCGCGCGGTATGGTCGGACGACGGCGTGGCCGTGCTGCAGGACTGGATCGACCGCCGCCGCGTGACCGGAGGGCCATGATGCGCGACCCGTCCGCTCCGTTCCGGATCGCCGCCGCGCGCGGTGCGCTCGATGCGGGCGCGTGGGCGATCGCGGCCGCGCTGGCCGCGGCGGGTGCCGGCTGGTGGATCGCGTCGGGCTGGGCGCCGGCGACGATCGCGCGCGTGCTGCTGGTCGTGGTCAGCACCGGGTCGGGGATTGCCGCGCTGTGGTACGCGGTGCGCATCGAGATCGACCGCCGGCTGTTCGCCGCGCTGGCGCGGGCGGCGTCGTGCGATGCGTCGGTCGACGACGGCCTCGCCGCGCTCGATCGTGCGCTTGTCGAGCTCGGCTGGATCGATGCAGGGAAGGCGGGACGCACGCTCGACGCACGCGTGCGCGGCGCGGTCGGGCTGTGCCGTGCCGCAGTGCTGGTCGCGATCGTGCAGTGGATCGTGGTCGGGCTGGCGATCGCGGTGCGGCAGGGCGGTTAGCCGGGCGGGCGCGACCCGGGCGGCCCGCCGCGGTGTGCGGCGCGCGTCACGCGTGGCCCGCCCGCCGCGTCCGCGTGCGCTTCACCTCGTACATCTCCTGGTCCGCATGCTCGATCGGCGCGTTCACGTCGGTGCCGTCGTCGGGCGGCATCGCGATGCCGCCGCTGGCCCCGAGCCGCAGCGGATGCCCGTCGAATTCGAACGGCTCGCCGACCCGCCGGTGAGCGCGTCGTGCGTCGCGCGCAGGTACAGCTCGTTGGCCTCGTTGCGCGCCGCGTGGAACATCGCGGCGGCGGTCAGGTCGGCCATCAGCCGCAGCGTGCCGGCATCGGCGGCCGAAAAACCGTCGACGTCCGGCGACATCACCTTCCGCACGCCGACCGTCGTGTCCGCATGGGTGGGCGGATGCGCAGCCACGTGTCGGGGGACGGGGTGGCGGTGTCGACGATTTGATACAAGTCGGTTTTCCGTGAAGAAAGCGCGGCGCTCGGCGCGAGCTTGCGGTAGCATACGCGCCGCTCGTGCGGCAGCGCATTCCGGGGCGGCCCGCAAGGGGTCGCAACCGGCATCCGGCCGGGTTGTCGGGTCTTCGACCGCCAGTCCGGCAGCGCCGGCAGTATGCCGGTCGGTCCGGCAGGCAGCAACGGCGTAACTCTTGCCATTCAATCGCGGCGCGCAGCATTTCCGACCGAATTGAGTTGTTTTTCGCTTCGTCAGCGCGAATCATGGTGAGTTTCGCCCTTATTTTGAGATAGTGTGACGAATGTGCGAGCGCCTGTGCCAGGCGCGCGCGCCGTCTGGCGAACCGGCCGCAAAAGCGTTCGCCGCGTCGTTCCGATAATTGCATTCAGGCCAGACTTTGAGGGGAAGCAGTGGGGATGTGCACTCGCGGGCATAGCTGCTGTGCGCGCGTCGGTCGCGACGCGCTTGATAACCGGATGATCACGACGATGCGGAGCCGCGCATGAAGCCGGCCGCTTCGCTGTTCGTCCTGTCGGTGGCCACGTTCGGCGCGCTCCATGCGGCCGCGCTGTCCGCCGCACCGATGCCGGCGGTGCCTGCCGCCGCTTCGGCGTCCGCCGGCACTCCGGCCGTGCTGCCGCCCGTCAGTGGCGCGGCCGCGCCGAGCGCCGCCAGCGCGGCGTCCGCCGGGCTGCCGACGACGACCGTGCACCTGCCGTTCGCGTCGCTCGGCGCATTCGATCCGGTGCGCCTGCGCGGCGCCGACGACGCGCGCACGATCAACGCGGGCGTGCGGCTCGACCGCGTGGTCACCGGCGCGCGGCTGCGTCTGACCTACGCGTATTCGCCATCGCTCGTGTTTCCGATGTCGCACCTGAAGGTGTCGATGAACGGCGAGGTGATCGCGACGGTCCCGTTCGACGCGACGCGCGCGGGCCGCACGGTCACGCAGGACATTCCGATCGATCCGCGCTACTTCTCCGATTTCAACCAGATCGGCCTGCGCCTGATCGCGCATTACACGCTCGATCACTGCGAGGACCCGTCGAACTCGGCGCTGTGGGCCGACGTGAGCCCGACGAGCGAGCTGATCCTCGACGAAGCGCCGCTGCGCCTGCCGAACGATCTCGCGCTGCTGCCCGCGCCGTTCTTCGACCGGCGCGACAACGGGCTGCTGCGGCTGCCGTTCGTGCTGCCGGCGTCGCCCGATTCGGCGACGCTGCGCAGCGCCGGCGTGCTCGCATCGTGGTTCGGCGCGCAGGCCGACTACCGGCAGGCACGCTTCCCGGTCGCGGCGACGCTGCCGGCCGACGACCAGGCGGTGGTGGTCGGCACGGCCGCGACGCTGCCTGCCGGCCTCGCGCTGCCGTCGGTCAACGGCCCGCTGCTCGCGGTGGCCGACAACCCGGCCGCGCCGGGCCGCAAGCTGCTGGTCGTGACGGGCCGTACGGCGGCCGAGGTCGACGATGCGGTCGCGGCGCTGGTGCTCGGCCGTGCGGCGCTGTCGGGCCCGGCGGCAACCGTCGCGCACGTCGATCTCGGCGCGCCCCGCAAACCGTACGACGCGCCGCGCTGGCTGCCGGTGAACCGGCCGATCGCGTTCCGCGAGCTCGTGTCCGACCCGCGCGAGCTCGAAGTGCGCGGCACGTCGCCCGACGCGATCCGCCTGAACCTGCGCGTGCCGGCCGATCTCCATTCGTGGAACGGCTCGGGCGTGCCGATCACGCTGCGCTACCGCTATACGGCGCCGACCGTGCAGGACGACTCGACGCTCGCCGTCGAGATCAACGAACAGCTCGTGAAGTCGTACCGGCTCGGGCCGGCCCATGCGGAAGACGCGCGCGGGCGTATGCAGCTGCCGCTGCTGGCGGTGCCGGAAGGGCGCGTGACGAGCGATGTCGACATCCCGGCGTTTCGCGTCGGCAGCGGCAATCAGCTGCAGTTCCGCTTCACGCTCGATTCGCAGAAGACGGGGCTCTGCTCGAGCACCGCGACCGAGCCGCAGCGTGCGGCGATCGATCCCGATTCGACGATCGACTTCTCGCACTTCGTTCACTACGCGCAATTGCCGAATCTCGCGTTCTTCGCGAACAGCGGCTTCCCGTTCACGCGCTTCGCCGACCTGTCGCAGACGGCCGTCGTGATCCCGGACCGGCCGTCGCCGCAGGAGCTCGAAGCGTACCTGACGATGCTCGGCCACATGGGCCAGTGGACCGGCTTCCCGGCGCTGCGCGTGGAGGTTGCGCGGCCCGGCGACGTCGCCGCGCTGGCGGGCGGCAAGGACCTGCTCGTGATCGACGGCTCGCCCGCGTCGCCGCTGCTGTCGCACTGGCGCGCGGCGCTGCCGCTGACGATCGACCAGCAGGGCGGCGCGGGCGCGACGCGGGTCGCCTTCTCGGTGAAGGAACGCTGGCGCAACGGCATCGGCATGGCCGACGGCGGCGCGCATATCGAGCAGACGGGCTCGCTCGCCGCGCTCGCCGGCTTCGAGCTGCCGGGCAGCCACGGCCGCAGCGTCGTCGCGCTGACAGCGACCGATCAGACGCGGCTGGCCGATCTGCTCGACGTATTCGAGAAGCCGGGCCTCGTGTCGCAACTGCAGGGCGACCTCGCGCTGGTGCGGCCGGGGCAGGTCGACAGCCTCCGTGTGGGCGAGCCGTACGTGGTCGGCTTCGTGCCGTGGTATGCGCGCGTCTGGACGCATGCGGCGCGGCACCCGGTCGTGCTCGGCGTGGTCGGCGTCGCCGCGGGGCTGCTGCTCGCGCTCGGCGTGTTCAGCGTGCTGCAGAGAATCGCCGCGCGTCGACGGGGGATGTAACGGATGGCGTGGGCATTCGCAAGGCGACGGACAACGCGGCCGGCGCGCTGCGTCGGCACGACACTCGTGCTGGCGGTCGCGGTGGCATGCGCGGCGACGGCGACCGCGACCGCCGGGCGCGCGCAGGCGGCGCAAAGCGGCGCGGCCGACGTGCAGTGCGGCGCGGCGTGGCCGCGCTGGGACGCGTTCAAGCGCGATTTCGTGTCGGCCGGCGGCCGGGTGATCGACGTCGGCTCGGCCGATTCGCGCACGGTATCGGAGGGGCAGGCGTATGGACTGTTCTTCGCGCTGGTCGCGAACGACCGGCGCACGTTCGACACGATCCTCGCATGGACCGAGAACAACCTCGCGCAGGGCGACCTGAGCGCCCGTCTGCCGGCGTGGCTGTGGGGCCGCGCGCCGGACGGCGCATGGCGCGTGCTCGACGCGAACGCGGCGTCGGACGCCGACCTGTGGATCGCGTACACGCTCGTCGAAGCCGGACGGCTGTGGCGCGAGCGCAGCTACACGGCGCGCGGCGCGCTGCTCGCGAAGCGCGTGCTGGACGACGAGACGGCCAGCGTGCCGGGCCTCGGCCTGACGCTGCTGCCCGGGCCGACCGGCTTCAAGCTGGCCAACGGTCAATGGCGCGTGAACCCGAGCTATTCGCCGCCGCAGGTGATCCGCGGGCTCGCCGCGCGCCTGCCCGACGATCGGCGCTGGGCCGCGCTCGCGGCCAGCACCGGCCGCGTGCTGCTCGACACCGCGCCGAAGGGCTTTTCGCCGGACTGGGCGCTGTATCGCACGGGCGCCGGCTTCGGGCCCGATCCGCAAACCCGGGCGGAAAGCGCGTACAACGCGATCCGCGTGTACCTGTGGGCCGGCATGCTCGATCGCGCCGATCCGCTCGCCGCGCCGCTGCTCGCGCGGTTTGCACCCTTTGCCGACTACATTGCCGCGCATGGCGCGCCGCCGGAGAAGGTCGACACGACGACCGGCGTCGCGGGGTCGAACGATGGCAACGGCGGCTTCTCCGCGGCGGCCGTGCCGTTCCTCGACGCGCGCGGCCAGCATGCGCTCGCCGATGCGCAGGCCGCGCGGGTCGATACGCTCGCGCGCCAGTCGGCGCCCGGCTACTACACGAGCGTGCTGACACTGTTCGGCCTCGGCTGGCGCGACGGCCGCTACCGGTTCGGCGCGGACGGGTCGCTCGATGCGCGCTGGGAGGGTCGTCCATGCGCGGCCCGATGAAGCGCACCGCGCCGCGCGTCGCGGGGTTCGCGTGGCTCGCGTCGTCGGTTTGCGCGGCGGCGCCGGCTGCGGCTGCCGGCGCTGTTGCCGTCGCCGCGCCGCCGAAAACCGTCGCGCCGAAAGCCGCGCCGGCCACAGCGGCAGCCACGGCCGATCGGTCCGACGCGCAGCGCCAGCTCTCGACCGCCCGCATGTGGGGCGCGAAGCATCGCGACGACCTCGCGCGCGACGCGCTGCGCAAGGGGCTACTGATCGCGCCGGACGATCCCGAACTGCTCGCGGAGCAAATGCGCGTGCTGTTGCGGCTCGGCGATGCGCAAGGCGCGCAGGCCGCGCTGGCGCGCCTGCAGGCGCGTGCGTCCGCGGCGCCCGCCACGCGGCGGGCCGCCGACGAATACCGCGTCGCGACGAGCGGGCGCGGCGAGATGGCGCAGATCCGCCTGCTCGCGCGCAGCGGCCGCGCCGACGAAGCGGCCCGGCGGATCGTCGCGCTGTTTCCGAACGGCGCGCCGTCCGGCGCGCTCGGCGCCGAGTACTACCAGATCGTCTCGAACGCGCCGGGCGGACGCGAACCGGCGATCGCCGCGCTGCGCCGCGCGGTCGCGGCCGACCCGCAGGACGTGAGCGCGGCGCTGGCGCTCGCGCGGCTGCTGAACCAGCGCGACGATACGCGCGCGGAAGCGAACCGGATCGCGTGGTCGCTCGCGAAGCGGGCCGACACCGACCATACGGAATCGATGGCCGTATGGCGCCGCGTGCTGCAGTCCGCCGGCGCCGATCCCGCGTATCTCGACGCGTTGCATGCGTATCTGGCGCTCGTGCCGGACGACACCGAATTCCGCGATCGCGCCGTCACGCTCGACCGGCAGCGCGACGCGCAACGCCGGCTCGAACGCGATCCCGACTACATCGCGCAGCAGCGCGGTTTGCAGGCGCTCGCGCGCGGCGACCTGGCCGGCGCCGATCCGCTGCTCGCGCGTGCCGCGCAGGCGCGCGCCGACGACGCCGATGCGCTCGGCGGGCTCGGCCTGCTGCGCCTGCGCGAAGGCCGGCATGACGAAGCGCGTGCGCTGTTCACGCGCGCCGCGGCGCGATCGACCGATCAGCGCGGCAAGTGGCAGGGCCTCGCGCGCACCGCGCAGTTCTGGGGGCTGCTCGCGCAGGGCCGCGCGGCGGCGTCGGCCGGGCGGCCGCAGGATGCCGAGCGCGCGGCGCGCGCCGCGCTCGCGATGCAGCCCGACAGCCCGGACGCGAAGCTGCAACTCGTCGATGCGTTGCTCGCCCAGCGCGACTGGGCGCGCGCGGAGCCGTTGCTGCGCGAACTGCTGGCCGCACGTTCGCCGACCGTGTCGGCGGTGCGCGGCACCGCGATGCTGTATGAGAACACCGGCCGCGCGGATCGCGTCGGCCCGCTGCTCGACGCGCTGCAGGGTCGCGTGACGGGCCGCGACGATCGCCGCGCGCTCGACGGGCTGCGCGCCAACCTGCTCGCGAGCCAGGCGCGCGCGCTCGCCGACAAGGGCGAACGCGGGCCGGCCGCGCAACGCTACGAAGCCGCGGTGCGTGCGGCGCCCGATGCGCCGTGGACGCGTTTCGCGCTCGCGCGGCTGTATCGCGACATGGGGCTGCCGCAGCTCGGCCGCACGGTGATGGACGACGGGCTCGCGCAAAGCGACACGCCCGAGATGCGCTATGCGAGCGCGCTGTACCGCAACTCGCTTGACGACATTGCCGGCGCGCAGGCCGCGCTCGCGGGCGTCGACGACGCGCACCGCTCGGACGGCATGCGTGCGCTCGCGCGCAAGCTCGATGCGGAAGGTGCGCTGGCCGACGCGCGCGGCGCGCTCGGCCGTGGCGATCGCGCGGCGTTCGCCGCGTCGCTCGCGCATGCGCAGGCGAGCGCGCCGGACGATCCCGACATGCTCGCGGCGATCGGCGCGCGGTGGATCGACGCGGGCGAACCCGAGCGCGGCCTCGCGCCGTTGCGCGACTGGATCGCCGCGCATCCACGCGAGGCCGATACCGACGTCCGGCTGCGCTACGGCGACCTGCTCGGCAGCGCCGGGCGCGACGACGCGCTCGCCGCGTGGCTCGACGCGCTGCGCCGCGAGCCGGCGCTGACGGCCGCACAGACCGCGCGCATCGAGGATCAGTCGCTGCGGCTCGTGCTGCGGCAGACGGACGACGCGATCGCGCGGCAGGACTATGCGCGTGCCCGCACGCTGCTCGATCGTGCGAGCGAGGCCGGCCGCGCGGACAAGCGCTATGCACTGGAACTGGCCGACCTCGAACGCGCGCAGGGGCACTACGACGCGGCGCGCGACGCGCTCGCGCCGGTCGTCGCGCGCACGCCGGACGACGCCGATACGCAGCTCGCGCTCGCCCGGATCGACGAGGACAGCGGTCATCGCGCGGCGGCGCTCGCGCGCGTGCAGGCCGTGCTCGCGCGCACGCCGGACGACGACGTCGACACGCGGCTGTCGGTCGTGCGCCGCCTGAACGCGCTGCGCCGCCCGGACGATGCCGCGCAGGTGACCGGCCCGCTGCAGGCCGCGTATCCGGCGCGCGCCGACGTGACGGTGGCAGCGGGGCGCGTGGCCGAGGCACAGGGCCGCTACGACGATGCCGCGTCGCTGTACCGGCTGTCGCTGTCGCAGGAGCGCACGAGCGGCGTGAGCCCGGGCCGCGACGGCCGCACGCCCGCGCAGGCCGCGTTCGCGGATCTCGAGCAGCGGCGCGACCCGGAGATCGAGATCGGCTGGCTGCCCGCGTACAAGTCGGGCGACGAAGGGGTGTCCGCGTACCGCGCGCAGCAGGTGCCGATCTATATGCAGGCGCCGGTGCGCTACGACGGGCATGCGTTCCTGCAGCTCGACACCGTGCATCTGGACGCGGGCTCGCTCGATACGAGCAACCCGAACGCATATTCGCTGAAGACCTTCGGGACCTACGCCGCGCTCAACGCGCCGCTCGGGTTGCCTGCGCCGTTTGCAGCGAATCCGTCGGCCGCCGAGTTGATCGCGCATCCGCGCGGCGACCTGCACCAGCCGATGACGGGCGTCGCGCTCGGCGCCGGCTATCGCACGGACGCGTGGCGCGTCGATCTCGGCACGTCGCCGCTCGGTTTCCCGGTGCATTACCTGGTCGGCGGCGTGCGCTACCGCTTCGACGCGGGCCCGGCGAGCTTCACCGTGAACGCGTCGCGGCGGCCGGAAACGAGCAGCGTGCTGTCGTATGCGGGGATGCGCGACCCGTGGACCGGTGCGGTATGGGGCGGCGTGCGCCGCGACGGCGTGAACCTGCGTGCGGCGGTCGACGTCGGCCGCGTGAACCTGTTCGCGGAACTCGGCGCGGGCGTGCTGTCCGGCCGCAACGTCGAGCGCAACGCGGAAGTCACGCTGCGCTCAGGCTTCACGGTGCCCGTGTACGAACGCGCGACGATGCGGGTGAGCACGGGGCTCGTCGGCAATGCGTGGCATTACGCGCAGAACCTGCGCTACTACACGTACGGGCAGGGCGGCTACTACAGCCCGCAGCGCTACCTGTCGCTCGGCGTGCCGATCGAGTGGGCGGGGCGGCGCGACGCGCTGTCGTGGGACCTGACCGTCACGGCCGGGATCTCGAACAGCTATGAAAAGGATTCGCTGTTCTACCCGACCTTCGCGGGCCAGCGCGCCGCGCAGGAGGCCGCCGGGCTGGTCTACACGGGCAGTTCGACGCGCGGCGTGTCGTTTTCGTACGGCGTGAACGGCATCGTCGAGTATCGCGTGAATCCGCACCTGAGCGTCGGCGCGCAACTGCATGTCGACCGGTCGCACGACTATGCGCCGAGTTCGGCGCTCGTGTACCTGCGCTATGCGTTCGATGCTCGCGCAGAGCGCAGCTGGCTCGTCACGCCGACGCCGGTGCGGCTTTATTCGGATTACTAGGGGAACGCGTGAATACGGAAATCGATGCAACCCGTCCCGCGCTCGGCGCCGTCGGCCTGCTGGGCCGCCTGCGCGCGCTGCTGCGCACGGGCCCGGCCGGCGGCCGCGCCGGCCCGCTGAGCCGGCTCGCGATCGACGGGCTGCCCGATGCGTGGACGCAACTGGAAGCAGGCGGCCTGTACGCCGTCTATGCCGCCGCCGGCACGCCGGCGTGCGACGCGCTGGTGTGGGAAAGCGCGCGGCAGTCGCGCACGCGCGACGTGACGCTCGTGCTGTCACGCGACGCGGCGCGCGTGGCCGCGCAGATGCAGGCGCGCGGTTTCGCCGGCGGCGCGCAGCCGGCCGGCTGGCCGCGCAACCTGAACGTGCTGGCGATGCCGCCCGCGTCCGTGGCAGCCGACGGCGATGCCGCGATCGAACCGGACGCGCCGCGCCATGCGGCGCCCGCGCCGTTCGCACGGCTCGCAGGCGGCTTGCGCGCGATGAAGCGCTACGGCTTTCGCACGCGCTCGCTGTATTTCATCGAAGGCGCGCAACGCTGGTTCAGCTGGGACGATCCGGCCGCGCTCGCGGAAGAGGCGCACGCGCTCGCCGACTGGTGCCGCACGCACCGGATCGCGCTGGTGCTGCTGGTCGATCCCGAGATCGTGCGCACCGGCGCCGCGCCGGATACCGACGATCCACCGCTCGTGCGCGTCGCGAATCGCGCGCCGCGCAGCGGCTTTCACGGCGTGTGCTCGGGCGTCGCGCAGTTGCAGCGCACGCACGGCGAGCTGCTGTGGGTCGTCGATTTCTGGCGCGCGGGCGACACGCTCGCGGCCGGCGAAGTGCGGCCGCTGCGCTTCGCGCCGGGCGGCCGGCTCGCGGCGATCGTCGACGGCGGCGCCGTCCAGCCGTCGCGCGGGATGAAGCTCGCGGCCGACGAGGATCGCGTCGTCGTCAGCCGCGCGGTGCTCGACGATGCGGGCCGCGTGCCCGCCGGCTGGGAAATCGTCGACGACAACGCGGCGGTCGTCGCTGCCTGTGCGCGCGCGCAGGCCGCGACCGCGGTGCTCGCGTTCCGCTCGCATCCGCAGCTCGAGGCGTTGTGCGCGGCCGTGCACGCGCTGCGCCGCCAATGCGGCGGCGCGCTGAAGATCGCCGTGGTCGAACGCGGCGAGGTGCTGCGCCAGCAGTTCGAGATGCTGTTGCTGAGCGTCGGCGCGAACCGCGTCGTCGCGCGCGACCTGCCGCTGTCGCGGATGCAGGCCGCGGTGAACGCGCTGCACGGGCAGCTCTATGCGCGGCCCGTCGCGCCCGACTATCGCGCGGCGCTCGCGGCCGCGCTCGGCGATTCGGTGCTCGGCTACCTGCCGGTCGGCGCGTTCTGCCTGCGGATTCGCGCGGTGCTCGATCGCGGCGCCGTGCTCGCGCTGCCGCATACGCTCGCGAAGATCGCGCTGCTGCCCGGCGTGTCGCACGTCGACGCGCTGCGGCACTGCCGGCCGCGCCGCGCGGGCGACGTCGTGACCGCCGATGCCGCGCACCTGTACGTGTTCCTGTTCGCGTGCGAGCCGGTCGATGCCGAGGACGCGCTCGCGCGGATCTTCGACGTGCCGGTCGATACGCTGTCCGATCGCGTCGTGTGTCTCGGGGCAGGCAGCATCGACACCGAGCTGGATGCGCTGAAGACCGAGAACCGGCGCGCGCCGATCGCCGACTACAGCGACCTGTTCGCAGCGGCGAAGCAACCGGGCGCGACGCGCGTGCCGGCCGAACGCGCGGGCGAGGGCGTGGGCCAGGGCGCGGGTGAGGGCCAGGGCGCCGGCGTGGGCCAGGGCGTGGGCGAGGGCGCGGCGAGTGCCGAACCGGGCGGCGTGGCCGATCCCAACCTCGACAACTCGCCGCAGCCCATGCGCGACGAAGAACCCGCGCCGGCCGCCGCTGCGCCGGCGCCGTCTGCCGACATTCCCGCCGCGCGTGCGCGCGGCGCCATCCGCAGCGCGATGCCGCTGCGCAAGCCGGAGGGCGCATGATCGCCGACCTCGTCATCGGATTCATCGTCGGCGTCGCGATCGCGGTGCCGGTGTGGATCGTCGCGCAGCACCTCGGCATCGGCCGCGGTTTTCATGCGCCGCGCGGGCTGCACCGGCGCGACGCGGTGCCGTGCGAACTCGTGCCGATCGCGCTGCGCGGACGCCTGCTGCCCGACGCAGACCGTGCCGACGAGGCCGCGCGATGAAGACGATCGCCATCACGTCGACCACCGGCGGCGCGGGCCGCACGACGCTTGCCGGCGCGCTCGCGGTGCTGCTCGCGCGCCGCGGCCGGCCGGTCGTCGCGGTCGAGTTCGACGCGCAGAACCTGATGGGCGCGACGCTCGGGCTCGACACGCTGGCCGAACACGGGCTCGCGCACAGCCTGCTCGCGGACCCTGCTGACGCCGCGCCGTGGCACGCGCATACGTGGCGCAATGCCGACGGCGTGCTGTTCGTGCCGTACGGGCAGGTCGACGCGGCAGGCGCCGCCGCCTGCGACGCGCGGCTCGCGGCCGATCCCGACTGGCTCTCTCTCGCGCTCGACGAGATCGCGCTGCCGGCCGAGGGCGTCGTGCTGGTCGACACGGCCCGCTATCCGTCGCCGCAGGCCGAGCAGGCGATTCGCCGCGCCGACCTGACGCTCGTCGTCGTGCCGCCCGAGCCGGCCGCGTGCGCGACCGTCGCCGCACGCCTGGACGCGCTGCGTGCCGGCGGCGGCGACCTGCGGATCGTCGTGAACCGGCTGAACCCCGCGCGCGACATGCAGCGCGATGCGCTCGCGATGCTGCGCGCCGTCGCGGGGCCGATGTCGATGCTCGAGCAGCGCATTCACGTCGACGCGGCCGTGCCCGAAACGCTCGCGCGCGGCAGCTGGATCTTCGACGACGCGCCGTATTCGCAGGCGTCGCACGACCTGAACGGCGTCGCGAACTGGGTCGATACGTGGCTCGCGGCGGCCGCGGCCGGCCGTGCGGGAGCGTCGCGATGAAAGCCGCGTTCGCGTCGCGCTGGCGCGCCACGGTCCGACGCGTGACCGACTGGTGCGCGCGTGGAATCGGGCTGCCGGCCGAGCGCACGCTGCTCGACTGGCTCGTGCGGCTGTGCTTCCATGCGCCGCCGCCCGGCCGGCCCGACCCGGTGCGCCGCCGGGCGCGCGCGGCGTTCCTTTGGCTCGCGCGCGAGTGGGGCGTGCTGCAGCCGCTGAGCCCGCGTGAATGGCTGTGGCGCGCGATCGTGCGCGCGCCGCGCGCGGCCGGCGAGCAGCCCGCGCGCGATCCGCTCGCGTGGTTCGATACGTACGTTGTGCCGGTCTACGTTGTAGTGCGCGCGCTCGGCGCACGCATCGGCGCACAGCTCGATCGTTTGCCGTGGGCGCGCTGGGGCGGCTGGCTCGACGCGCGCGCGAACGGCGTCGGCCGGCACCGCTGGCTCGCGCCGCTGCTGCTGAGCGTGGGCGGGCTGATGTGGGCCGCGGCCGCGATGTCGCCGCTGATGCCCGGCGCGCAGTTCGCGTTCTTCGCGATCGTCGCGGTGCTGGCGCTCGCGCTGCGCCGCCTGCCGGGCCATCTGCCGACCCTCGCGCTCGCGTCGCTCGCGCTGCTCGCCACGCTGCGCTACGTGTGGTGGCGCACGACCCAGACGCTCGATTTCCGCAGCCCGATCGAGGCGGCCGCCGGCTACCTGCTGTACGGCGCCGAAGCCTATACGTGGATGATCCTGCTGCTCGGCTTCGTGCAGACCGCGTGGCCGCTCGACCGTCCGATCGTGCCGCTGCCCGACGACCCGGACAGCTGGCCGAGCGTCGACGTCTACATCCCGACCTACAACGAGCCGCTGTCGGTGGTGAAGCCGACCGTGTTCGCCGCGCAGAGCATCGACTGGCCGACCGGCAAGCTGCGCGTGTACCTGCTCGACGACGGCAAGCGCCCCGAGTTCGCGGCGTTCGCGCGCGAGGCCGGCATCGGCTACCTGACGCGCGACGACAATCTGCACGCGAAGGCTGGCAATATCAACCGCGCGCTGCCGAAGACGCACGGCGAATACATCGCGATCTTCGACTGCGATCACGTGCCGACGCGCTCGTTCCTGCAGACCACGATGGGCGTGTTCCTGCGCGACCCGAAATGCGCGCTGGTGCAGACGCCGCATCATTTCTTCTCGCCCGATCCGTTCGAGCGCAACCTCGGCACGTTCCGCGAGATCCCGAACGAGGGCAACCTGTTCTACGGGCTCGTGCAGTCGGGCAACGACCTGTGGAACGCGACGTTCTTCTGCGGATCGTGCGCGGTGCTCAAGCGCACCGCGCTGGAGGAGGTGGGCGGCGTCGCGGTCGAGACCGTGACCGAGGACGCGCACACCGCGCTCAAGCTGCATCGCCGCGGCTACACGTCGGCGTACCTGCCGACCGTGCAGGCGGCCGGCCTCGCGACCGAGAGCCTCGCGGGCCACGTGAAGCAGCGCACGCGCTGGGCGCGCGGGATGGCGCAGATCTTCCGCATCGACAACCCGTTCCTCGGGCGCGGGCTCGGCTTCATCCAGCGGATCTGCTACGGCAACGCGATGCTGCATTTCTTCTACGGAATCCCGCGGCTCGTGTTCCTGACGATTCCGCTCGCGTACCTGTTCTTCCACCTGTACTTCATCAACGCGTCGTCGATCGCGCTCGCGAGCTACGTGATCCCGTACCTGGTGCTCGCGAACGTCGCGAACTCGCGGATGCAGGGGCGCTATCGCCATTCGTTCTGGGCCGAGGTCTACGAATCGGTGCTCGCGTGGTACATCGCGCTGCCGACCACCGTCGCGTTCTTCAGCCCGAAGCACGGCAAGTTCAACGTGACCGACAAGGGCGGCAAGATCGACGAAGGCTACGTCGACTGGTCGACGTCGAAGCCGTATCTCGTGCTGCTCGTGCTGAACGTGCTCGCGATCGCGGCCGGGCTGTGGCGGCTCGTGGCCGACCAGGGCGACGAGGCGTCGACGATCCTGATCACGCTCGGCTGGACCGTCTACAACCTCGCGATGCTCGGTGCGGCGCTGGCGGTTGCGCGCGAGACCAAGCAGGTGCGCGTCACGCACCGGATCGCGATGCGCGTGCCGGCGACGCTGCTGCTCGCCGACGGCTCGACGGCCGCGTGCTTCACGAGCGACTACTCGACCGGCGGCCTCGGCCTCGAAGCGGTGCCCGGGCTGCCGCTTGCGATCGGCGACACGCTGACGGTGTGCGTGACGCGCGGCGACCGGCCGTTCCCGTTTCCGGTGCGCGTGAGCCGCGTGACGCCGACCCACGTCGGCGTGAGCTTCGAGGCGCTGACGCTCGAACAGGAGCGCCAGCTCGTGCAGTGCACGTTCGGCCGCGCGGACGCGTGGCTCGACTGGCATGCGGGCACGCGCACGGACACGCCGCTGCGCGGGCTGAAGGAAGTGCTGCGCGTGGGCCTGGACGGTTACGTACGGATGTGGAAGGGTGTGGCGCGCGGCGTGCAGTCGATGCTGGCACCGAAGCTCGATCGGGCGCGCGACTGACGCGGCGCCCATCACGGAGTGGTTTAGATGACGTTCTGGAATCTGTATTTCATCCTGAAGTTCGCGCTGTTCGCGACCGGCCACCTGCAGCCGCTGTGGCTCGCGAACCTCGCGTTCGCGCTGGCGCTCGCGGCGAGCGCGCCGATCCGGCAGCGCGGATGGCGCATCGTGCGGCAGCTCGTCGCGATTGCGATCGCGGTGCCGCTGCTCGCGCGCGAACTGCATGCGCCGCCGCTCGCGCGCCTTGCCGAAGCCGCGCGCGAGGTCAGTACGTTCCGCGTCGACTACTGGATGGAGCTATTGCCGCGCCTGTTGCCGCCGGTGCTCGTGCTGACGGTGGTAGGCGCACTGATCGTCTATTTCATCGTCAACCGCTGGGTGCGCGTCGCGACCTTCGTGCTCGCCGTGCTGATCGTGATGCCGCTGTGGCAGGCCGGCAGCGGGCTGATGGCGCGCGTCGTCGCGCCGCTGCCGCAGCAGGCCAGCGCGACCGGCGGGCGCTCCGATCAGCCCGAGGATCACAACGCGGCACTCGCGACGTTCCGCACGCAGGAGTCGCAGCGGCAGGTCGCGTTCGGCCATCTCCCGGGCGATCCGTCCGCGCAGTTCGACGTGATCGTGCTGCACATCTGCTCGCTGTCGTGGGACGATCTCGATGCGGCGAAGGTGCGCAACCACCCGATGCTGAGTCACTTCGACTACCTGTTCAACAACTTCAGCACGGCCGCGAGCTACAGCGGCCCGGCCGCGATCCGCGTGCTGCGCGCAAGCTGCGGGCAGGAAGCGCACGCGGACCTGTACAAGAGCGCGCCGCAGCAGTGCCACCTGTTCTCGCAACTCGCGTCCGCCGGCTACACGGTGCAGTCGCTGCTGAACCACGACGGCCACTTCGACAACTTCCTGCAAGTCATTCACGACAACATCGGCGTGCCCGACGCGCCGATGATCCCGAACGCGGCCGCGCCGGTCGCGATGCATGCGTTCGACGGCACGGCGATCAAGGACGACTACGGCACGCTCGCGAACTGGTACGCGCAGCGCGCGTCGGTGCCGGGCCCGGTCGCGCTGTACTACAACACGATCAGCCTGCACGACGGCAACCGCGTGGTGGGCAGCCCGCTCGCCAGCATCGATTCGTATCCGCAGCGCGCCAACAAGCTGATGAGCGACTTCGACCGGCTCGCCGACCTGATCGCGCAGTCGGGCCGGCGCGCGGTGATCGTGTTCGTGCCCGAGCACGGCGCCGCGCTGCGCGGCGACAAGAACCAGGTGGCCGGCCTGCGCGAGATTCCGACGCCGCGCATCGTGCACGGGCCGGTTGGCGTGCGGCTCGTCGGCTTCACCGGCAATCACGGCCAGACGACCGTGATCGACCAGCCGACCAGCTTCCTCGCGCTCGCGCAGCTGCTGTCGAACCTCGTGTCGAACAGCCCGTTCAAGCCCGGCGCGACGCTCGCGCAATACGCGGCCGACCTGCCGCGCACGCGGATGATCGGCGAGAACGAAGGCACGGTGACGATGCAGACGAGCGCGGGCTACGCGGTCAAGACTCCGGATGGCGTATGGATCGACGAACAGTAATCAACATCGGCGAAGGTGACGACGATCGCCTGTCGCAGCCGAACGACGTGCGCGGCCTCGCGCGGCACCTGCCCGCGCTGGACCCGGCTCGTTATGTCGACGAGCAGGCGCGGCGCGCGTTCATCGAGTCGCTCGACCGCTGGCCGGTGCTCGCGAAGCTGATGGGATTAAAGCGGTGAGCGCACGGCGGCCGGCGTGAATGCCGGCCCGCCCTCGCCCTGCATGGATGGACCGGCCGATGCCGGCTTACTGGGCCTTGCGCGCCGGCTGGCGCGTCCATTCGTTTTCCTCGCCCGGCACCTTGCCGAAGGTCTGCGCGGCCCACGCGTTGCGGGCCGCCTCGATCTTCGCGCGCTCGCTCGATACGAAATTCCATTCGATGAACCGCTCGCCCGGCAGGTGTGCACCGCCGAGCAGCATCACGCGCGCGCCGTTCGCACTCGCGAGCGCCACGCTCGCGCCGGGTTCGAGCACGGCCATCGTCGCGGGGGCGAGCGGGGCGCCGTCGATCGTGAGGTCGCCGTCGACGAGATACACGCCGCGTTCGTCGTGCTCCGAATCGAGCGCAAGCCGGCCGTTCGACGCGAATTCCGCATACGCATAGAGCGTCGGCGAGAACACGGCGACCGGCGACGTGAGCCCGAACGCGGTGCCCGCGATCACGCGCACGCTCGCGCCGTCGCGGGTGAACGACGGCAGCGTGTCGGCCGCGTGATGCGCGAACGCGGGCGCGGTGTCCTCGTGCTCGACCGGCAGCGCGACCCAGGTCTGAATCCCGTGCACGGGCTGCTCGAGCGGCCGATCCTCGTCGGGCGAGCGCTCCGAGTGGACGATGCCGCGTCCGGCCGTCATCCAGTTCACGTCGCCGGGCACGATCTTCTGCCGGAAGCCGAGGCTGTCGTGATGCATCAGCGTGCCATCGAACAGGTAGGTGACGGTCGCGAGGCCGATGTGCGGATGCGGCAGCACGTCGATGCCGCTGCCGGCCGGCAGCACCGCCGGCCCCATTTCGTCGAAGAAGATGAACGGGCCGACGAGGCGCGCGGCGCGCGCGGGCAGCACGCGGCGCACGACGAGGTTGCCGATGTCGCTCTCGCGCGGCGTGAGTACGGTCTTGATCGATGCAGGCATGGTGAGACTCTCGGGTTCGGTGGGTCAGGCAATCGCCGTGTCGATCGTGATCGGATGCGTGAGGATCTTGTGCACCGGGCAGGCGTTCGCGATCTGCAGCAGGCGTTCGCGCTGCTCGTCCGACAGGTCGCCGTCGAGCGTGATGCGGCGCACGATCGTGCTGCCCGCGCTGCTGGATTCGTGCGCGAGCTTCACGTGCACTTCGGCGAGCGGCCAGCCCTTGCGTTGCGCGTACATCTTCAGCGTGATCGCGGTGCATGCGCCGAGGCTCGACAGCAGCAGCGCGACGGGCGTCGGCGCGGCGTCGCCGCCGCCGAGCGCCGCCGGTTCGTCGGCGCGCCATTGATGAACGCCGTCGGTGAAATGGACCAGGTAATCGACCGAGCCGATGCTCGCTTCGACGGACAGTTCGCTCATGGCAATTCCAGGTGGGGAAGGGGGAGGCGGGCCGTCAGCCGGCCCGGCATTACGGTTCGAGCAGACGCTGCAGCCGCAGCTCCTCGAAATCCAGCTCCGATTCTATGCGGTGCAGCACCGTGTCGTCGACCCGCCCGTCGCGGTGCAGGCCGAGCAGCGCGTCGCGCGACACGCCGACCAGCTCGAGCTCGACACGCAGCATCCGCGCGCGCACGCCCGCCGGTTCCGCGCCGTCGCGATGCGCGCTTTCGTTGAACGCGACGCGGCTGCGATATTCGGCCAGCAGTCGGTCGAGCGATGCGCGTTCGAGGCCCGAGCCGCGCTGCTCGCGCGCGTCGAGCTCGGCGAGCGCCGCGCCGAACGTATGCGCGCGCACCGCATGCTCGGACATCGTGTGCCGCGCGGCCGGGCGCAGCTTCAGCACGCGGATCAGCGGGGCGAGCGTGCCGCCCTGCACGACCAGCGTCGCGATGATCAGCAGGAACGTGCTGAACAGGATCAGGTCGCGGCCGGGGAAATCGCTCGGCAGCGCGATCGCGGCCGCGAGGCTCACGACGCCGCGCATGCCGGACCAGCCCAGCACGACGGCCTCGCGCCACGACCACGGCGGATGGCCCGCGCGCCGTGCGCGCAGACGGCCCGGCAACCACATCGCGACGAATACCCACACGACGCGCGCGGCGATCGCGGCGGCCGTCGCCGGCAGCGCGACGCGCAGGCCGGCCATCAGCACCGCGCCTTCGTGGTTCACGCCCGCGAGGATCGCGTGCAGCGCGAGGCCGATCAGGATGAACACGAGCGCGTCGAGCACGAACACGATCGCTTCCCAGGTCGCCTTCGCCTTGATCCGCATGTCGGCGTCGAACACGCGATGCTGGCGCACGCCGAGCACGAGGCCGCAGGTCACGACCGACAGCACGCCGGAGCCGTGCACGGCTTCCGCGATTCCGTAGCTGCCCCACGCCATCGCGAAGGTCACGACGATCCCGAGCATCGGCTCGCGCAGGCGCTGCAGCACCCAGCACATCGCATGGCCGCACGCGAGGCCGACCGCGATGCCGATCAGCGTGAGCGAGAAGAACAGGCCGGTGGCGCTCGCGGTGGTGATCGAGACCGCGAGCGCGGCCGACACGGCCATTTGATACAGCAGCAGGCCCGACGCATCGTTGACGAGGCTTTCGCCTTCGAGCACCGCGACGAGCCGCGCGGGCAGCGGGTGACGCTGCAGGATCGCCTTCGCGGCGACCGCATCGGGCGGCGACACGATCGCGCCGAGCGTGAAGCACGCGGCCCACGGCAGCGCCGGATTGACCGCGTGCACGGCGAGCGCGACCGCCACCGTCGTGAACACCACCGCGCCGAGCGCGAGCGATGCGATCGACGCGAGCTCGCGCCGGAATTCCTTCCACGCGGTGTAGAAGCCGCTCGACATCAGGAGCGGCGGCAATACGGCGGCGAGCAGCAGCGCCGGGTCCATGTCGGGCACGCGCTTGCCGGCAACGGCCACGACGCAGCCGCCGAGCAGCAGCACGACGGCGGGCGGAATCGAAATCCGCTCGGCGAGCCAGGTGAGCGCGCCCGCGCCGCAGATCAACAGCAGCAGGTAATGGAACAGCTCGACGTTGCTCATGCGCGGTGCGTGCGGAAAGCGGGCATCAGGACGGCCTGCGTTCGTTCGTGCTGCCGCCCGGCAGCGGGCCGAACATGTGCTGGCTGCACTTCGCGTCGCGCCATGCGGCGTTCAGCCGATGGCCCGCGAGCATGCGCCGCGCGACGGGCAGGATCTGCTCGCCGGCCAGCATGCCGAGCAGGCCGGTGAGCGCGATGATCGGCGGCGCGGGCGAGTTCACGCCGATCGCGCCGTAGATGACGCCGGCAAGGATGCCGGCGAGCAGCGACAAGACATACAGTTTCATGGTGGAGCGTCCGGTGATGGCCGAAGGCGCCGCAACGGCGCCGTCAAAGTCTTGAGAGCGTATCGGGTTTGCGTGAAGAAAAAAAGAGCGAGGGGCCCCGAATGCACGTCGTTTCCGGAATCGCATCGATTCCGTTTCTTGGGTGGTCACGCCAGGCGTTTGCGGATTAAATACGTCGCGCCGGGTCACGATCCGGCGTGAAGCATCTCCGGCTCCTCCCGTTCTCACGGCCGAGGCAGGCCTTCCTTTTTTCGTTCACAGGACTCCATGCGCCATGAGCAACCCGAAACTTGAAGTACTCACTCCGCAGAACAGCCAGCTGATCTTCATCGACCAGCAGCCGCAAATGGCGTTCGGCGTGCAGTCGATCGATCGCCAGGTGCTGAAGAACAACGTCGTGGGCCTGGCGAAGGCCGCGAAGGTATTCAACATCCCGACCACGATCACGACGGTCGAAAGCGACAGCTTTTCGGGGCATACCTACCCCGAGCTGCTCGACGTGTTCCCGAACCAGAAGACGCTCGAGCGCACGTCGATGAACTCGTGGGACGACCAGAAGGTGCGCGACGCACTGGCCGCGAACGGCCGCAAGAAGGTGGTCGTGTCGGGCCTGTGGACCGAAGTCTGCAACACGACGTTCGCGCTGTGCGCGATGCTCGAAGGTGACTACGAGATCTACATGGTCGCCGACGCCTCGGGCGGCACGTCGCAGGCCGCGCACGACATCGCGATGCAGCGCATGGTGCAGGCCGGCGTGGTGCCGGTCACGTGGCAACAGGTTCTGCTCGAATGGCAACGCGACTGGGCGCGCCGCGACAGCTACGACGCGGTGATGGCGATCGCGAAGGAGCATTCGGGCGCATACGGGATGGGTGTCGACTACGCGTACACGATGGTCCACAAGGCGCCGCAGCGCACCGCGACGCCGCACGAGTCGATTCCGCCCGTGCCGGCGAAGTAACAGGCAACCGGCCGCCTTCGCGGCGGCCGATGCGATCGACGCATACGGCGGATAGTGCGGCTTCAGCGTTCGCCGGCCGCCGCTCGCTCAGACCACGGGCAATGCCCACGGCGCGTGCGCGAAGTGATCGGCGAGGAAATCGAGCAGCACCGTCACGCGCGCGGCGCGCAGCATGCCGGGCGGCGTGACGAGGTTGACGTTGATGTCGGCGATTTTCCACTCGGGCATCACTTCCTCGAGCTCGCCACGCTGCAGCGCGTCCCACACGAGGAACTCGGGCTGCAGCGCGAGGCCGTGACCGGCAAGGAGCGCGGGAGCGATCACGTCGGCATTGTTGGCGCGGACGCGTCCGTGCACGGACACGCCGACATCCTCGCCCGATGCCGGATTGCGAAAGCGCCAGTGGTCGGGCGTCGGCAGGTTCGTGTAGGTGAGGCACACGTGCTGTTCGATGTCGCGCGGATGCGTGGGGCGGCCACGCCGCTCGAGATACGCGGGCGATGCGACGAGCGGACGGCGCACCGCGCACAGGCGGCGCGAGCGCAGCGACGAATCGCTCAGCTCGGCGATACGAATCGCGACGTCGAACCCGCCGGACACGATGTCGACGATGTGGTCGGACAGCACGAGGTCGATGTCGACGCGCGGATATCGCTCGAGAAACGCGGGCAGCAGCGGCGACAGATGGCGCAGCCCGAACGACATGGGCGCGTTCACGCGCACGAGACCGTGCGGTTCGAGCGCTTGCGCGGAGGCCTCGCTCTCGATCAGTTCCGCATCGGCGAGCAAGCGGATCGCGCGGTCGCGCAGCAACTCGCCGGTCGGGGTGAGCGACAGTTTGCGCGACGTGCGGTACAGCAGCATCGCGCCGAGGCGCTTTTCGAGGCGCGCGATGGCCTTCGACACGGTCGGTTGCGAGATGCCGAGCAGTTCCGCGGCTTGCGCGAACGAACCGGTCTCGGCGACGCGCGCAAAGATCGCCCAGGCTTCGAGGTCAGGAAGGTGTTGCATGGCCGGAGAGGGTGACAGGGAAGTGAAGTGGAAGCGAAGGCGGCGAAGCATGCGGCCGACGCGATGCGGGTCATTCTAATCCGGTCGGGAGAAAAATCGTTATGGAATCTTATCTATCGTCATTGGCCGCCGGCGTGCTGATCGGCGTCGTGTACAGCGTGATCAAGGTGCGCTCGCCGGCACCGCCGCTGATCGCGCTGATCGGCCTCGCCGGCATGCTGGTCGGCGTGCAGGCCATCGGGCCCGTACGTCACTGGCTCGGCTTCTGACTGTTTCGAGGACATGTTAATGAGCGCAACCGATACTCAACCGGATCTGATCCTGCACAACGGGCGCATCACGACGCTCGATCGTGCGAACCCTGTCGCCGCCGCGGTGGCGATCAAGGACGGCCGCTTCGTCGCGGTCGGCAGCAACGCGGACGTCATGCCGCTCGCGGGCCGCGCGACGAAGGTGATCGACCTCGACGGCCGCGCCGTGCTGCCGGGCCTGACCGACAACCACTGCCACGTGATTCGCGGCGGCCTGAACTACAACATGGAGCTGCGCTGGGACGGCGTGCGCTCGCTCGCCGTCGCGATGGAGATGCTCCGGCAGCAGGTCGCGATCACGCCCGCGCCGCAATGGGTGCGCGTGGTCGGCGGCTTCACCGAGCATCAGTTTGCCGAGAAGCGCCTGCCGACGATCGAGGAGCTCAACGCGGCCGCGCCCGATACGCCGGTGTTCATCCTGCACCTGTACGATCGCGCGCTGCTGAACGCGGCCGCGCTGCGCGTCGTCGGTTATACGAAGGACACGCCGGAGCCGCCGGGCGGCACGATCCTGCGCGATGCCGCGGGCAATCCGACCGGCCTGCTGCTCGCGAACCCGAACGCGACGATCCTCTACGCGACGCTCGCGAAGGGCCCGAAGCTGCCGTTCGAGTACCAGTACAACTCGACGCGCCACTTCATGCGCGAGCTGAACCGGCTCGGCGTGACCGGCGTGATCGACGCGGGCGGCGGCTCGCAGAACTACCCCGACGATTACGAAGTGATCCGCCAGCTGCACGACGCGGGCGAGATGACGATCCGCATCGCGTACAACCTGTTCACGCAGAAGCCGAACGCGGAGAAGGAAGACTTCGTGAACTGGACGAAGAGCGTCAAGTATCACGACGGCACCGACTACTTCCGCCACAACGGCGCGGGCGAGATGCTGGTGTTTTCCGCGGCCGACTTCGAGGACTTCCGCGTCGCGCGTCCGGACCTGCCCGCGCAGATGGAGGACGATCTCGAAGGCGTCGTGCGCGTGCTCGCGCAGAACCGCTGGCCGTGGCGCATGCATGCGACCTACGACGAAACCATCAGCCGCGCGCTCGACGTGTTCGAGAAGGTCAACGAGGACATCCCGCTCGAAGGGCTGAACTGGTTCTTCGATCACGCGGAAACGATCTCCGAGCGATCGATGGACCGGATCGCGGCGCTCGGCGGCGGCATCGCGGTGCAGCACCGGATGGCGTATCAGGGCGAGTACTTCGTCGAGCGTTATGGCGCGCAGGCGGCCGAGGCGACGCCGCCGGTCGCGAAGATGCTGTCCAAGGGCATCAAGGTGTCGGCCGGCACGGA
>NZ_JAWRYD010000150.1:0-355 GCF_046534765.1 Burkholderia sp. SIMBA_062 | reverse complement strand
CCTGTCTTTTCCGCTTCCTTCCGCTTCCGCCACTCGGCTTTCCGGTTCCGGTCCTTGTCACGAGACGCGAGCATCTCGGCGACACGGCGCGTGATCGTGTCGTGATAGAGGCGACCATCCTCAGCTTTCCAGAACCCGCGCAGCAGGACAGCACGATTCTTGGCGAACAGGGCGGGCTTCATGCCGATGCGAACTGCGATTAGTTCGTTGTCGTCTGGCAGCGATCCGCACGGGGTTTGTTTCCATGCGGTTACCCAAACCATAAAAAGCCACGGCCGCATATCTGCAGGCGTCAACACCCACGTATCAGACTGTTCGATCTGCTCGGTATCGAGTTCGAATCGCCAGCCCTTCG
>NZ_JAWRYD010000149.1:0-355 GCF_046534765.1 Burkholderia sp. SIMBA_062 | reverse complement strand
AATCGGGATAGGGGCGGTCAGATAAACTGACCGATCCCCTCCCACACCACCCGGCATGCGGGTCCGCACCGGGCGGTTGAAATGGTTGAGGTCGACGGACTTGTGGTATCTCCCGGCCCGACGCCCAGGTTCGCTGTGGACTGGTCCGCCAGAACTGATTCCTCGCTGCCTGGGCCTTTCGGGCTTCACCCTATCCACCGTTCGGCGAGCTTCGCTTACGCGAACATCTGAGGCGTTTCACTTCTGAGAACCAGAGGGCTTGCCCTCCCATTCCTTCGGCCCTTCGCCGACGGCTTTAGCCTTCCCGGCCACACCGTCCAACTACTACGGCCTCTGCTGACTTCTCGCTCCGGCT
>NZ_JAWRYD010000036.1:0-74562 GCF_046534765.1 Burkholderia sp. SIMBA_062 | reverse complement strand
CATCAAGGACCCGACGCAGAACATCGTGTGGGTCACGCCGGAAGGCGGCGGCGGACCGAATTACCCGAATATGTAACCCGCCGGAAAACGCCGCCTCGCGCGGATACTTTCGGCTAGAGGAAGTCCCGCCTGCCGTCCCACATCGGAACGACGGCTCGGCTTCCTCGACGCAGCCATCCCCGGCCGCCCGCCTCGCGCGGCGTTTTTTTCGCCCGCCCGACAGTCGATGCTGCCCTGCCCATCATCCGGCGTGCGACTCATGCACGGCACGCCGGACGAGCCCGGTCAGCGCGCCGCGATCCGCCGACGGAAGTGCTCGGCACCGGACAGCTGGACGTGCCGTCGCAATTGTCGATCACCGGCTTCGACGACGTCGCGCGGGCGCGCGAAATCCGGCCGTCCCTGACGACGATGTGGGTCGACACCGCTGCGATCGGGCGCAAGGCCGCCCACGCGTTGCTCGACGCGCTCGGGAACGGCGAAGCCGGGCCCGGTTGCGCGGTACTCCCGGAACTGCGGGTGCGCGAATCGGCCGCGCCGCCACCGCCGGCGCGGGCAGCCCTATGAAAACGGGGCGCTTCAGGCGCCCCGTTTCACATCGTATCGGTCGAGCCGGAGGGTGCCGGCCCGCGCGATCAGGTCGCGCTGCCGGCGATCTTCGGCGTCGACGTCTCGACGTCGCCGCACTGCGCGCGATGGCGCAGCGCATGATCGATCAGCACCAGCGCGAGCATCGACTCGGCGATCGGCGTCGCGCGAATGCCGACGCACGGGTCGTGGCGGCCGAAGGTTTCGACCGTCGCCTCGTCGCCGTCCTTCGTGATCGAACGGCGCGGCGTGCGGATGCTCGACGTCGGCTTGATCGCGATCGACACGGTGATGTCCTGCCCGGTCGAAATCCCGCCGAGCACGCCGCCCGCATGGTTGCCGATGAAGCCGGCCGGCGTCAGTTCGTCGCCGTGCACCGAGCCGCGCTGCGCGACGCTGTGGAAGCCCGCGCCGATCTCGACGCCCTTCACCGCGTTGATGCTCATCATCGCCTTCGCGATGTCCGCGTCGAGACGGTCGAATACCGGCTCGCCCCAGCCGACCGGCACGCCCGACGCCACGACGTCGATGCGCGCGCCGATCGAGTCGCCGTCCTTGCGCAGCGCGTCCATGTAGGCTTCCAGCTCCGGAACGATCGCCGCATTCGGCGAGAAGAACGGGTTCTCGCGCACATGCGACCAGTCGACGAACGGCACGTCGACCTCGCCCAGGCCGCTCATGTAGCCGCGCACCTCGACGCCGAAACGCTCGCGCAGCCACTTCTTCGCGACCGCGCCCGCACCGACGATCGGCGCGGTCAGGCGTGCGGACGAACGGCCGCCGCCGCGGTAATCGCGGATGCCGTACTTCTGCCAGTACGTGTAGTCGGCATGGCCGGGACGGAAGGTCTCGACGATGTTGCCGTAGTCATTGCTGCGCTGGTCGGTGTTGCGGATCAGCAGCGCGATCGGCGTGCCGGTCGTCACGCCTTCGAATACGCCCGACAGGATCTCGACCTTGTCGGCCTCCTGGCGCTGCGTCACGTGCCGCGACGTGCCGGGCTTGCGGCGGTCGAGTTCGAACTGGATGTCGGCTTCGGTCAGCCCCATTCCCGGCGGGCAGCCGTCGATCACGCAGCCGATCGCGGGACCGTGCGATTCGCCGAAGGTCGTGACAGTGAAAAGCGTGCCGAGGGTATTGCCGGACATGATGGAACCGCCCAAAGAGAAATGGACAAACCGATGCGCTGCCGGGGCCGCGGGCAGGCCGATCGTTTGCCGGTCGAGAAAAAGAGGTAAACCGCTATTATGCCAGCCGTCCCGGGCCGGCGGGCCGTGTGAACCGTTCAGACCACACGGGCCGGCCATCCATACGGCCCGGCACGATGCCGCCGGGCCCGCCGCACTTACTTGCGCGCGCCGCGCAGTTCGGTCACCGCGGCCTGCAGCACCTCGGGTGTGGCGACCGATGCCGGCATCGGCTCGCCGACCGCGAGCGTCAGCCGGCTCATCACGCCGCGCTTGATGGGCCGCGGCATCCGCGCATCGGAATGGCGCGAGAAATAGCTGCCCCAGAGCCCGCGCAGCGCCATCGGAATCACCGGCGCCGGCGTGCGGCCCAGGATTTCGGTGATGCCGCGGTGGAACGTGTTGATGTCGCCCGTCTTGGTCAGCTTGCCTTCGGGGAAGATGCACACGAGTTCGCCGTCCTTCAGCGCGGCCTCGCACGCGTCGTACGCACGCGCGAGCATGTCGGGATCCTCGTGGCGCGGCGCGATCGGGATCGCCTTCGCATGCCGGAACACCCAGCTCGCAAAACGCGTCTTGAAGATGCGGTGATCCATCACGAACCGGATCGGCCGCGGGCTCGCGGCGGCCAGCACGAGCGCATCGACGTAGCTCACGTGGTTGCACACGAGCACGGCCGCCCCCTCCTCCGGGATGCGCTCCGCATGCACGAGGCGAATCCGGTAGAACGTGTGCACCAGCACCCACGCGACAAAGCGCAGCAGGAACTCGGGAACGAGCAGGTAGATGTACGTCGCGACGACGACGTTCAGCAGCGCGGTGACGAGGAACAGGCCCGGGATGCCGACGCCGGCGTGGGTCAGCCCCATCGCCATCAGGGCCGACAGGATCATGAACAGCGCGTTCAGGATGTTGTTCGCGGCGATGATCCGCGCACGATGGGTTGGCGCGCTGCGGCTCTGGATCAGCGCATACAGCGGCACGCTGTAGAAACCGCCGAACATCGCGAGCAGGAACAGGTCGGCCAGGATGCGCCAATGGCGCGCGCCGGCCAGGAATTCCCCCACCGACAGCAGATGGCCGGGCGACGGCAGCGAGCGGCTCGCGAAATACAGCTCGATCGCGAACACGCTGATGCCGATCGAGCCGAGCGGCACGAGGCCGATCTCGACGCGCCGCTGCGACAGCCGCTCGCACAACAGCGAGCCGAGGCCGATCCCGACCGAGAACGTCGCGAGCAGGACCGTGACGACGTCGGGGCTCGCGGACAGCACGTCCTTCGCAAAATTGAAGAACGACGTGAGGAACGTCGCGCCGACGAACCACAGCCACGAGATGCCGAGCAGGCTCAGGAACACGGTGCGGTTCTGCTTCGCGAGGCCGAGGTTGCGCCACGTCTCGCTGAACGGGTTCCAGTTGATCACGAGATCGGGCTGCGGCGCCGGCGTCGACGGCACGCGTTGCGCGACGAGCCGCCCGGCCAGCGCGATGACGACCACGCTGACGGCAAGCACGCGCTCGCCGCTGCCTTCGATGCCCGCGGCCGCGCCGCCGACGATCGTGCCGATCAGGATCGCGATGAACGTGCCCATCTCGACGAGGCCGTTGCCGCCGACCAGTTCATGGTCGCCGAGATGCTGCGGCAGATACGAATACTTGACGGGGCCGAACAGCGTCGAGTGCATCCCCATCATGAACGTGCACAGATACAGCAGCGTCGCGCTGTGCGTGACGAACCCGGCCGCGCCAACCAGCATCAGCGCGATCTCGAAGGTCTTCACGAAACGCGTGAGCGTCGCCTTGTCGTATTTGTCGGCGATCTGGCCGGACGTGGCCGAGAACAGCACGAACGGCAAAATGAAGATCGCGGAAATCAGGAATGCGGCCGTCTTCGCATCGACGCCGGAGAAACGCGCGGTGTGATAGGTGACGAGCGACGTGAAACCGATCTTGAACACGTTGTCGTTCAACGCGCCCAGGAACTGGGTCGTGAAGAACGGTGCGAAACGGCGCTGGCGCAACAGGTCGAACTGCGACGCGTGGGCGCGCCGTTCGTCGCGCGACGCGGAAGAGACTTGCGTGTGATCGCTCATGCGGAATACGCGCGCATCGTCTGGGCGAAGCTGCGCGGGCCTCGTGTTGTTGTTGTTGAAAAAACGGCGGCGCAGGCTGAACCTGCGCCGCCGGTCGTCGAATGGCAGCGCCCGCGCGGCATGGCACCGGGCGCGGCGTGCTTCACGATTTGTGCGCTTCGGCTTCCGATTCCGGCCAGTCGCGGATGTACGCCTTCAGCATCCGGTTCTCGAAGCTCTGCGCCTCGACGACCGTCTTCGCGACGTCGTAGAACGAGATGACGCCCATCAGCACCTTCTTGTCGAGCACCGGCATGTAGCGCGCATGGCGCTCGAGCATCATCCGACGCACTTCGTTGACGTCGGTTTCCGGCGTGCACGTGAGCGGCTCGTCCATCACCTTGCGCACTTGCACGTCGCCGATCGCGCCGCCGTTGACATGCAGGCGCAGGATGATCTCGCGGAACGTCAGCATCCCGACGAGATCGCCGTACTCCATCACGACGAGCGAACCGATATCGTGTTCGGCCATCGTATCGACCGCTTCGCGCAGCGGCTTATCGGGCGTCACCGTAAACAGCGTGTTGCCCTTCACTTTCAGAATATCGCTGACGCGCATCGTAGTCCCCTCATGCTTGAATGCAAATCGCTTTCGATCCTATCGGAAAGCCTGTCAAAAGGAAAGCTCGGGCCCGCGCGGCGCGGCCGCCCCCGCTTGCGGACGCGGGCCGGCCGCCGCACAATGGCTGCATGGACGGCGGCCAGAGGAGACGGCCATGGCGCATACGCATACGGAGCAATTCGCCAGCTTCGCTGATTTCTACCCGTACTACCTGAACGAACACCAGAACCTGACGTCGCGGCGGCTGCATTTCATCGGCTCGCTCGGCGTGATCGGCTGCGTCGCGATGGCGATCGCGACGGGCCACTGGCTGTGGCTGCCGGCGGCGGTCGTATGCGGCTACGGATTCGCGTGGGTCGGACACTTCTTCTTCGAGAAGAACCGCCCCGCCACGTTCCGGCACCCGATCTACAGCCTGATGGGCGACTGGGTAATGTTCAAGGACATCTGCACCGGCAAGATTGCGCTTTAACCCCCGCCCGGCACCGCGTCACGCCGTTTTCGGCGGCCGCGCGTGCGGGTCGGGCGCGCCGCCAGGCACCGGCCCGGGCACGCTTTCCGCCGGCTGCGCACCCGTCAGCCGGTGCGCGGCGATCAGCGACGCGAGCGATACGTCGAACCGGTCGTTCGTCAGCACCTCGAGCAAGGCCGCGCCATCGACGTGGCTGCTGCGCCGCTGCAACTGGTAGGTCAGCTCCGTGCGGTCGATCACCAGCACGTCGAACAATTGCGCGAGCGTCAGGTGCGCCGGGTTCGCCAGCAGGATGTAGCGCGGCCCGACTTCCCCGCCATCCAGCCGCGCGATCCATTCCCGCTCCTCCATCGTCAGCAGCAGCCGCTGCGCGGTTTCCATGTCGCAGCGCAACATGGTCGCGAGCCGCGTCGCCGTATAGCCCGCCTTGCCGAGCTCGTGCGCCTCGGCCAGCCGCGCGAGCAGTTCGAGCGCGTCGAGCAGGTCGCTGCCCGGATAGTGGATGCGATGGAACTGCCCGACGCGGATCGCCGGCAACGCGGACGCGACCATCGCGCCGAGCAGCGCGATGAACCAGCTCAGGTACACCCACAGCAGGAACACCGGCAGCGCCGCGAACGCGCCGTATACGGCCGTATAGGTCGGAATGCGCCGCACGTAATAGCCGAAGCCGCGCTTCGCGAGCTCGAATGCGACGGCCGCGAACAGCCCGCCGATCACCGCGTCGCGCCACGCGACCGTGCAGTTCGGCAGGTACACGTACAGCAGCGTGAACGCGAGCACGGTCAGCGGCAGGGACGCGAGCGCGAGCAGCCACTCGACGATCGAGGTCGACGGCGCGGCGCCGGTGAACGCCAGCGACTGCGTAAACAGGTACGACGAGATCGACAGGCTCACGCCGAACAGCAGCGGGCCCAGCGTGATCAGCGCCCAGTACGCGAGCACGCGCTGCGCGAACGGCCTCGGCTTGCGCACCCGCCAGATCAGGTTGAACGCGGATTCGATCGTCATCATCGTCATCACCGACGTGACGACGAGCACGATCAGGCCGGCCGTCGTCAGCCCCTTGGCTTTCGCCGCGAACTGGTTCAGGTACTTGAAGATCTGGACGTTGAACTGCGCGGGCATCAGGTGGTCCGCGAGGAACCCCTGCAGCGAGATCTGGAACGACGAGAACATCGGGAACGCGGTGAACAGCGCGAACGCGACCGTCACGAGCGGCACGAGCGCCAGCATCGTCGTGAACGTAAGGCTGCCCGCCACTTGCGGGATGCGATCCTCGGCGCTGCGCCGGGCCGCGAACTGCGCGAGGCGCTTGATGGTGTCGAGATCGACGCTCAACTTCGGCAAACGGTTTCTCCTTCTTGATGCCGCGCGCCCGACGGCGCGCCGCCGCCGCGCTGCGCGACGACTTCAGCCCCTATAATAGCCGCTCGATCCAGCAGGAGCCGACTGCACCGGGCATCCGCGCGGCCGCACGCGGCCCCGTCGCCCATGAAAGACATTCTCGTCCTCTATTACAGCCGTCACGGCGCCACGCGCGATCTCGCGCTCGCGATCGCGAACGGTGTCGACAGCGTGCCCGGCATGCAGGCGCGCATCCGCACCGTGCCGTCCGTCTCGACGGTCTGCGAAGCCACCGCCCCCGACATCCCCGCCGACGGCCCGCCGTACGCGGAACTGCGCGATCTCGAGGAATGCGCGGGCCTCGCGCTCGGCTCGCCGACCCGCTTCGGCAACATGGCCGCCTCGCTCAAGTATTTCCTCGACGGCACGACCCCGCAATGGCTGTCGGGCGCGCTGACCGGCAAGCCGGCGAGCGTGTTCACGTCGACCGGCAGCCTGCACGGCGGCCAGGAATCGACGCTGCTGTCGATGATGCTGCCGCTGCTGCATCACGGAATGATGATCGTCGGGATCCCGTACACGGAAGCCGCGCTCAGCACGACGCGCACCGGCGGCACGCCTTACGGCGCGTCGCACGTATCGCAGCACGATCGCAGCGCGTCCGCAGGGCTGTCGGCCGACGAAAAGGCGCTTGCGGCCGCGCTCGGCGTGCGGCTCGCCCGCGCGGCGGCCGCGCTGTCCGCCGCCCAGGCGACCGAAGCCGCATGAACGCGCCCGCCCGCCCCGCCGTCGCCGCCCGGCCGCACTACGCGCTGGCCGCCGCCGCGTGCCTCGCCGCGCTGATCGCGCTGTCGCTCGCATGGGAGGTGTGGCTCGCGCCGCTGCGCCCGGGCGGCTCGGCGCTGATGCTCAAGGCCGTGCCGCTCGCGCTCGCGCTGCCCGGCGTCTGGCGGCGTAACATCTATACGATGCAGTGGGCGAGCATGCTGATCCTCGTCTATTTTGCCGAAGGCATCGTGCGCGGCATGTCCGACCGCGGGCTGTCCGCGACGCTCGGCTGGTGCGAGACCGCGCTCGCCGTCGGCTTCTTCGTGGCCGCGCTTGCCTACGTCGCGCCGTTCAAGCGCGCGGCGAAAAAGCAGCGCGCTGCGTCCTGACCCTTACGCGACCGACCGTGATGATTTCTTCCGAAGCCTTCGTATCCGCCTGCCGCGACGCGATCGGCGCCGCCGGCGTGCTGACCGATCCGCACGACACCGAACCGTTCCTGACCGACTGGCGCCGCCGCTACAAGGGCAGCGCGTGCGCGGTGCTGAAACCGGCCGATACGGCGCAAGTCGCCGCGCTGGTCCGGCTCGCGAACACGCACGGCATCGCGCTCGTGCCGCAGGGCGGCAACACGGGCCTCGCCGGCGGCGCGACGCCCGACGCGAGCGGCGGGCAGGCCGTGCTGAGCCTTGCGCGCCTGAACCGCGTGCGCGCGCTCGATCCGCACAACAACACGATCACGGTCGAAGCCGGCGTGATCCTCGCCGACGTGCAGGCGCGCGCCCGCGAAGGCGGCCGGCTGTTCGCGCTGAGCCTCGCCGCCGAAGGCAGCTGCACGATCGGCGGCAACCTGTCGACCAACGCGGGCGGCACCGCGGTGCTGCGCTACGGCAACGCCCGCGAACTGTGCCTCGGGCTCGAGGTCGTGACGCCGCAGGGCGAGATTTGGGACGGCCTGCGCGGGCTGCGCAAGGACAACACCGGCTACGACCTGCGCGACCTGTTCATCGGCGCGGAGGGCACGCTCGGGATCATCACGGCCGCCGTGATGAAGCTGCATCCGCTGCCGGCCGCGCAGGTCACTGCGCTCGCCGCGCTCGAGTCACCGCACGCGGCGCTCGACTTCCTCGCGCTCGCGCAGCGCGCGGCCGGCCCGCTGCTGACCGGCTTCGAGCTGATGTCGGACTTCTGCATGCAACTCGTCGGCAAGCACTATCCGCAACTGCGCTACCCGTTCGACCGCCCCCATGCGCAGACGGTGCTGCTCGAGCTGTCGGACAACGAGAGCGAAACGCATGCGCGCGCACTGTTCGAGAAGCTGATGGAAGAGGCGTTCGAGGCCGGGCTCGTGGTCGACGCGGTGGTCGCGGAAAATCTCGCGCAATCGCGCGCGTTCTGGGACCTGCGCGAACACATTCCGCTCGCCCAGGCCGATGAAGGGCTGAACATCAAGCACGACATCGCGGTGCCGATCTCGTCGATCGCGCGCTTCATCGACGAAACCGACGTGGCGATCCAGCAGGCCGCGCCGGGCGCGCGGATGGTCACGTTCGGCCACCTCGGCGACGGCAACCTGCACTACAACGTGCAGACGCCCGAAGGCGGCGACCCGAAGGCGTTCCTCGCGGAATTCCAGAAGCCGATCAACCGGATCGTCTACGACAACGTGCATCGCCACCACGGCACGATCAGCGCGGAACACGGGATCGGCCAGTTGAAGATCGACGACGCGCAGCGCTACAAGTCGCCGGTCGAAACGGCGCTCATGCGCACGCTGAAGACGGCGCTCGACCCGCGCGGGCTGATGAATCCCGGCAAGGTCCTGCGCTGAAGCCCACCACCCCGGAGCGATGGCCATGAGAATCCGCGTCCTGTCCGACCTGCATCTCGAATGCAACGAGCCCGACACGATCGCCCATGTCGACGCGGATCTCGTCGTGCTGGCCGGCGACATCCACAATCATGCGGAAGGCCTGCGCTGGGCCGCCGAGACGTTCGACCCCAGCGTGCCGGTGGTCTACGTGCCGGGCAACCATGAGTACTACGACGGGGAATTCGGCGCACTGGAAACCGCGATGCGCGACGCCGCGCATGCGCTCGACCACGTGCATTATCTGAACAACGGCGTGTACGTCGATCCGGCGCGGCGCTTTCGCGTGCTGGGCACGACGCTGTGGAGCGATTTCACGCTGTTCGGCGCGGACGATGCGAGCGTCGCGCGCGCGATCGAGGCCGGCCTGCGCGTGATACTCGATTTCAAGGGATTGATCCAGGTGACGTGGCCCCATGAAGCCGCGCTGCATGCGGGCGGCACGCCGGAGCGGAACTTCATGCCCGCCGACGCGATCGCGCTGCACCGGCAAGGCCGCGCGTGGCTGGAAGCACGGCTCGCGACGCCGTTCGCGGGCCGGACGATCGTCGTCACCCATCATGCGCCGCATCTGCGCTCGCTGGCGGAGCGTTACGCGGAGGATCTGGCGTCGGCGGGGTTCGTCACGGACATGGCGGAACTCGTGCGGCCGCCCGTAGACCTGTGGATCCACGGCCACACGCATACTTCATTCGATTACGTGACCGACAGCGGCACGCGCGTGGTGTGCAACCCGCGCGGCTATATCCACCGGCGCACCGGCGAGCTGGAAAATCCCGCGTTTGCGTGGGACAAGGTGGTCGAGCTCGGCTGAACGCCGGGCCAGGCGGCCGCGCGATGCGGCCCCCTCCGATCAGGCATGCCGCCCGATCAGCGACCGGCGCGGCGCGATCCGTTCGACGACGCGCGCACCCGCACCGGCACCGGCTTCATTCGCGCCTTCATCGCGCGCAGCAGATCACGCGTGGCCGCGGCGGCGGCCGCTGCGCCAAGCAGAACGCCAAGGCCGATCATCAATTGCGTATCCATTGCGACTCCGGGTGTGGGCAGATCCATATCTCAATGTCTCAACAGTATCAAACTGTCTGCCGGCCGATGGTAAAAAAATGTTGCATGAACGACAAATCTCGTCAGATCGGGCTCGAGCGCGCCATCATGTCGCCGCCGTGAACTGCGCGAGCGCGGCTTCGTCGGCTTCGAGCGTGGCCGGCAACTCGTCGCGCAGGAAATCGACCCAGGTGCGGATTTTCGCGTCGAGGTACTGGCGCGACGGATACAGTGCGTAGATGTTCATCAGGTGCGACCGGTATTCGGGCATCACGCGCACGATGCTTCCGCTGCGCAGCCCGCCGATCGCCGAATAGAGCGGCAACCCGCCGATCCCCATCCCTTCCCGCACGGCCACCGCGAGCGCCTCGGCGACGTTCACGCGGAACGGCGGCGCGGTGATCGGAATCACCTCGTCGCCGTGCGGCCCCGACAGCGCCCACTCGTCGAAGTGAAAGCCCGGCGCGACCATGCCGAGACACACGTGCTGCTCGAGATCCGCCGGCGTATGCGGCGCGCCGTGCGCGTCGACATAGCCGGGCGACGCACACACCACGCTGTAGCTCTCGCCGAGCCGCTGCGACACGAGCCCCGAATCGGGCAGGTCGCGGCCGACGACGATCGCGACGTCGTATCCCTCGTCGAGCAGGTCCGGCATCCGCTGCGCGAGCGTCAGCTCGACGTGCACGTCCGGATAGCGCTGCCGATAGCGCGCAATGGCCGGCACCAGATAGTGCTGCCCGAGGCTCGTGAAGCAATGGACCTTCAGCTTGCCCGACGGGCGCGCGTGCGCGTCGCCCGCTTCGGCTTCGGCCTGGTCGACGTACGCGAGGATCTGCTCGCAGCGCTGCAGGTAGCGCTCGCCGGCTTCGGTCAGCGCGATCCGGCGTGTCGTCCGGTTCAGAAGGCGCGTGCGCAGGTGCGCCTCGAGATCCGACACGGCGCGCGACGCATAGGCGGTCGTCGAATTCATCTGCTGAGCGGCGGCGGTAAAGCTTCCCGCGTCGACCACGCGGACGAATACCCGCATGTTTTGTAACGTATCCATCCCACTACCCCTTTGAATCCGGGTGGATTGTTGCACAAGGCCCAACAAATATTATCTCAGGATTCGTAAAAATGACTTGCACCGTTGTCCGTTTATTCAGGAATCACCGAAAAATATAATCGCTTCCGGCTCATCTATATCCGAAAGGGAGAAAATCGTGCGGTCTCCGGCAACAAAAGGGACGCTGGCACTGGCGGTTCTTGCAGTCTCATTAATAATGACCGGCTGCGCGAGCATAGGCGACAACAAGCCCAAGTCCACCCGCATCGACGCGAACGCGCTCGACGCCGGCGCGGCCATCCGCGCGGCCGACCGCGACGCGGGCTGGCCCGCGTCCGACTGGTGGCGCGCGTACCGCGATCCGCAGCTCGACGCGTGGATCGCCGCCGCCCAGGCCGGCAGTCCGACCCTCGCGGCGGCCGAGGCCCGCGTGCGCGAAGCCCAGGCGATGGCACGCGTGGCCCGGTCGGCGGAACTGCCGCAGATCAACGGCAACCTGTCGCTGATGCGCCAGCACTGGCCCGACAACGTGTACTACGGCCCGGGGCCGCTCGCCAACACCGATACCTGGAACAACACCGGCACGCTCGGCCTGTCGTACCACCTCGACCTGTGGGGCAAGGACAAGAACGCGACCGAGCGCGCGCTCGACACCGCGCATGCGACCGCGGCCGACGCACGGGCCGCGAAGCTCGAGCTGGAGGTCAACGTCGTAAGTGCGTATGTCGGCATGTCGATGAACTACGCGCTGCTCGACCTCGCGCATGAGACGTTCGAACGCCAGCGCGCGCTGGCCGATCTCGCGCGCAAGCGTCTGCAGGCCGGGCTCGGCACGCAACTCGAAGTGAGCCAGGCCGAATCGACGCTGCCCGACTACGAGCGCCAGATCGACAGCTACGAAGAAGCCATCCAGCTCGCGCGCCACCAGCTCGCCGCGCTCGCGGGCAAGGGCCCGGGCGCCGGCGACACGATCAAGCGGCCGAGCCTCGCGCTCGACGCGCCGGCCGGCCTGCCGTCCGCGCTGCCGGCCGACCTGCTCGGCCGCCGCCCGGACGTCGTCGCGGCCCGCTGGACGGTCGACGCGCAGGCCCGCGGCATCGATGTCGCGAAAGCCGCGTTCTACCCGAACATCGACCTGCTCGCGACGGTCGGCGGCTTCGGCGTGACCGCGCCGTTCACCGACTTCCTGCGCGCGGTCAACGGCGGCTGGACGGCCGGCCCCGCGCTGTCGCTGCCGATCTTCGAAGGCGGCCGCCTGCGCGCGCAACTCGGTGCGGCCGATGCCGGCTACGACCAGGCGGTCGAGCGTTACAACCAGACGGTCGTCGGCGCGCTGAAGGACATCGCCGACCAGGTCGTGCGGATCCGCTCGCTCGATACGCAGAAGAAGGACGCCGCGCGCTCGGTGGCCGCCAACGATCGCAGCTACCAGCTGTCGCGCGAAGGCTTCCGCCGCGGGCTGACCGATTACGTGAACGTGCTGGTCGCGCAACAGCAGCTGCTGCGCGCGCAGGAGACGGCGGCCCGCATCGACGCGGAACGCCTTACCGCGCACGCGCAGTTGATGGCCGCGCTCGGCGGCGGCGTCGAAACGGGCGAGGACGGACGGGACGGCCATCCGTCGGGCGGCCATCCGTCGCATGACGAATCCGCCCCGGGTACCGCCGCGGGCGCCGCCGCGCCGGCGGCCGCATCGGGTGCGAAGCCCGTCGCGGCCGTCGCCCGGCCGGCGCAGGTCGCGACGGCCGGCGCAAGCGCCACGCCGGCCGCACGGTAACGCGGAGCGACCGCCATGTCAGCCTCCTCCTCCGCTTCCACGCACGCCGGCGGCCCGTTCGCGGCCTGGTACGCCGCATTCGGCGACTGGGCCCGCAGCGACGGCGCCGCGTGGCTCTATCTGTTCAAGGCCCTGCTCGCCGCGTTCATCGCGACCGGCGTGTCGATGCGGCTCGACCTGCCGGCGCCGAAGACAGCGATGACCACGGTGTTCATCGTGATGCAGCCGCAAAGCGGCGCCGTGCTCGCGAAGAGCTTCTACCGGGTCGCCGGCACGATCTTCGGGCTGATCGCGACGCTCACGTTCGTCGGGCTGTTCCCGCAGCAGCCGCAGCTGTTCCTGCTTGCGATCGCGCTGTGGATCGCCCTGTGCACGGCCGGCGCCGCGCGCAACCGCAACTTCCGCAGCTACGGCTTCCTGCTCGCCGGCTATACGACCGCGCTGATCGGCCTGCCCGCGTCGCAGCATCCGGACGGCGCGTTCATGAGCGCGATGACCCGCGTGGCCGAAATCATGGTCGGGATCGTGTCGGCCGGCGTCGTGAGCGCACTCGTGTTTCCGCAGTACACGGGCGAGCAGATGCGCACGACCGTGCGCAAGCGCTTCGGCACCTTCGTCGACTACGTCTCGGCGGCCCTGTCGGGCAAGCTCGACCGCGCGCACATCGAAACCATCCATACGCGCTTCGTCGCCGACGTGGTCGGTTTCGAAGCCGCGCGCAGCATGGCCGTGTTCGAGAATCCGGACACGCGGATGCGCAGCGGCCGCCTCGCGCGGCTGAACAGCGAGTTCATGAGCGCGTCGAGCCGTTTCCATGCGCTGCACCAGTTGATGAACCGGCTGCATGCGACGGGCGCGCAGGCCGCGATCGACGCGATCGAGCCGTACTTCCGTGAAATCGCGCCGCTGCTGCTGACGCCCGCCGGCGAACCCGTGCGCACGGCAACCGACGCGGCGCATGCGGCCGAACAGCTGCTTGCATGGCGCGACGCGCTGCCGCGCCGCATCCGCGCCACGCGCGCGGCGCTCGAAACGCAGCCGGATTTTCCGTTGCTCGACTTCGATACGGCCGCCGAGCTGCTGTACCGCTTCATCACCGACCTGCGCGAGTACGCGGCGACCTACGCGTCGCTGTCGAGCGCGACGCACGAGCGCGAACGCTGGATCGAACACTACGAGCCGCGCACCAACGCAACGGCGATGGTGATCGCCGCGATTCGCACCGCCGCCGTGATCCTCGTGCTCGGCTGGTTCTGGATCGAGACAGCCTGGCCGAGCGGCGTGACGATGACGCTGACGGCGGCGTCGGCCTGCGCGCTCGCGTCGTCGGCGCCGCGCCCGACCGCGATGGCCGCGCAGATGGGCATCGGCACGGCCCTGGCCGTCTGCACGGGTTTCCTGCTGATGTTCGGCATCTACCCGCACATCGACGGCTTCCCGCTCCTGTGCGTGGCGCTCGCGCCGCTGCTCGCGATCGGCATCTACATGTCGTTGAAGCCGAAGCTCGCGGGCTACGGGATGGGCTACCTGATCTTCTTTTGTTTCCTCGCCGGCCCGGACAACGTCACGCACTACGACCCGACGAGCTTCATGAACGATGCGCTCGCACTGGTGCTGTCGATGCTGGTCTCGGCGATCGCGTTCGCGGTGCTGTTTCCGCCGACCGCGCCCTGGCTGAAGAAGCGGCTGTTCGCCGACCTGCGCCATCAGGTGGTCGCGGCGTGCCACGCACGGCTGGCCGGATTGCGCACGCGCTTCGAGAGCGGCGCGCGCGACCTGATGTATCAGGCGCACATGCTGTCCGCCGACCAGCCCGACGTGCAGCGCGACGCGCTGCGCTGGATGTTCGCGGTGCTGGAAACGGGCAACGCGGCGCTCGACCTGCGCACCGAGCTGGCGGCGCTGCCGTCCGACCCGCGCCATGCGCCGACGACGCCGTGGCGACGCGCGATCGAGACGATGCGCACCGCGCTGTCCGCGCTGTTCAGCAAGCCGAGCGCGGAGCGCTTCGACGCGACGCTCGCGGCGGTCAACGCCGCGATCGACGCAACCCGGCAAACGCTCGATGCCGTCACGCCGTCGCGCGACGCGCGCCACCGGCTGCAGCGCATCCTGAGCCATCTGCATTTCGTACGCACGGCGCTGCTCGACCCGGAATCGCCGCTCGAGCCGTTCAACCGCAACCGCCCCGTGCGTCCCCAACCAGGAGCCTCGTCATGATGCCGCGTGAAATCGCCATTCTCGATGCCTACATGCCCACGGTGGTGCTGATGTTCGTCCTCGGCGCGATCGCGACCTGGGTTGTCGACCGCCTGCTCGCCTATACGGGCCTCTACCGTCTCGTCTGGCACCCGTCGTTGTTCCGCGCGTGCCTTCTCGTCTGCATTTGCGGCGGACTGAGTCTTGCCGTTTACCGTTGATTCCGAACCATCATGATTCTCAGAAAACTCTTCGGCTTCGTCGCGACTGCCATCATCCTTCTCGTCGCGATCCTGATCGGGCGCTCGCTGTGGGTGCACTACATGGACGATCCCTGGACCCGCGACGGGCGTGTGCGCGCCGACATCATCAACGTCGCGCCGGACGTGTCGGGCGCGATCGTCGAGCTGCCCGTGCATGACAACCAGCTCGTGAAAAAGGGCGATCTGATCATGCAGATCGACCCGTCGCACTACCAGATCGCGGTCGAGCAGGCACAGGCGGCCGTCGCCGCCCGCCGCGCGGAACTGCAGATGCGCCGCGACGACGCGGCCCGTCGCGCCGACCTCGACGCGCTCGTCGTGTCGAAGGAAAACCGCGAGAACGCGGCGCACAGCGCGTCGAGCGCCGACGCGCAGTACCAGCAGGCGGTCGCCGCGCTCGACGCCGCGAAGCTCAATCTCGAACGCACGCGCGTGGTCGCGCCGGTCGACGGCTACGTGACGAACCTGCAGACGTTCAAGGGCAACTACGCGGTAGCCGGCCAGGCGAAGCTCGCGATCGTCGACAGCCACTCGTTCTGGGTCTACGGCTACTTCGAGGAAACCAAGCTGCCGCGCGTGAAGGTCGGCGCCCCCGCCGAGATGCGGCTGATGAGCGGCGGCGTGATGAAAGGTCACGTCGAGAGCATCTCGCGCGGCATCTACGATCGCGACAACCCGCAAAGCCGCGACCTCGTCGCGGACGTGAACCCGACCTTCAACTGGGTGCGTCTCGCGCAGCGCGTGCCGGTACGCATCCGGATCGACGAAGTGCCGGCCGACGTGGTGCTGGCGGCGGGCACGACCTGCACGGTCATCATCGACCCGGACAAGCGGAGGAAGAAGTTGTAAGCGCCGGCGGCCGGGCGCTTACGCCGCGATGCGAAAGCGCCCGACCAGCGACTTGAGCGCCTGAGCCTGCTCGTCGAGCGCATTCGCCGCGGCGGCCGCCTGTTCGACGAGCGCCGCGTTCTGCTGGGTGCCGGCATCCATCTGCATGACCGCGCGGCCGATCTCGTCGATCCCGGCGCTCTGCTCGTCCGACGCCGCGGAGATTTCGCCGATGATGTCGGTCACGCGCTTGACCGCCCGCACCACGTCGTCCATCGTGCGGCCCGCATCGTGCGCGAGCGCCGCGCCGTTCGCGACGCGCTCGACCGACGCGCCGATCAGCCCACGGATCTCCTTCGCCGCGCTCGCCGCGCGCTGCGCGAGCAGCCGCACCTCGCCCGCGACCACCGAGAAGCCGCGCCCCTGCTCGCCCGCGCGCGCCGCCTCGACCGCCGCGTTCAACGCGAGGATGTTGGTCTGGAACGCGATGCCCTCGATCGTGCCGATGATGTCGCGGATGTTCTTCGCGCTGTCGTCGATCTCGCTCATCGTCGCGACCACGCGCCCGACGACTTCGCCGCCGGCCTCCGCGACGGCCGATGCATTGGCGGCGAGCGCGCTCGCCTGCCGCGCGTTTTCGGCGTTCTGCCGCACGGTCGACGTGAGCTCCTCCATGCTGGCCGCGGTGCGCTCGAGCGCGACGGCCTGCTGCTCGGTGCGCCGCGACAGGTCGAGATTGCCGGTCGAGATCTCGCCGGATGCGGCCGCGATCGCCTCGGCGCTCACGGCGATCTCGCCGACGGTCGCCGCGAGCCCGGTCTGCATGTCGGACAGCGCGCGCACCATGCTGTCGCGGTCGTGGCGGGCGAGCGGGATCGGCCGCGTGAGGTCGCCGCGCGCGATATCGGCGGCGATCGCCTTCGCAGCTGCGGGCTCGCCGCCGAGCTGCGACGCGAGGCGGCGCACCACCCGTTCGGCGATCACGATCGCCAGCACGAACAGCGCGGCCGTCATCGCCGCGATCATCGCGAACGACGACGAGAAGATCGTTGCGGACGCATCGAGCGTCGCCTTCGACTTCGCGCCGCGCGTCTTCACGAGCATCGCGACCAACTTCTCGAGCTTGCCGGTCTCGACCAGCAGCGACACGTCCTGCGTGCCGACCTGCCAGTTCATCTGCGACAGGTCGAGCGGCTGCGCCTGCACGAGCGCGACGAAATCGCGCAGATGGCCGCTCCACGTGCCGACCGCCATCGAGAACGCGCGCAGTCGCGCGGAATCGTCCGCATCGGCCGGATCCGCGTAACGCTGCAGCGTCGCGAGCGCCTGGCCGATCGACGCGAGCCCGGCGCGGACCTCGGCGCCCAGGTCGTCGCGCTCCTTCGCGGTGGTCGCGGTCAGCAGCATCTTCTGCGCGCGGCTCGCACGCAGCACCTCGGCGCGCACTTCCTCCGCCGCGCGGCTCGCGACGTGCCCCTGCTCGTAGACCGATGCAATCGACGCGTTCAGCCGGCTGATCTGCCACAGCGAAAACACGCCGATCGCGAGCGTGCCGGCCAGCAGGATCGCGAACGCCGCGCGCAACGTCGCCTTGACCGTCCAGGGCCGGCGCTCGCGCCGGGCTGCCCGCGGACGTCGTGCGGCGGCGGGCCTGACGGCTGCACCGGATGCGCTAGTGGCCGCACCCGGCCGCGGATGCAATGATGCTGCTTTCATCGATATACCCCGTATTGATCCCACCGCCGGACAGGTCGGGTCCGGCGGTCACCGTGATGCCGGCCCGGCTCGTGGCCGGTGCCGGGCGTGGCGCGCCTCGGTTGCCGTTGCGTCCTTCTACGGCCGCCACCGCCGTTCCTTGAGTCGGGACAAACACCGAGCCGAACCCGGCGCTCCCGCGCTCGCGGCGCACGCGCTGCCTGCGTTATACCCGGCCAAAAAAGGGCGCAATGGCCGATCGGCCGGTCCGGGTCGGTTCAGCAATGTCCGAATCGCGACAAAAGTTGGCCGGACATTCTCGATACGCCACATTACACTTCTTTGACGCAACAACGATTCGAACGCGCCGATCCCCATCAGAGCGCGTCCCGTCACCTCAACTCGCTCAGCTCACATGGAAACCAGCCTCGATACGGGTGCCGGCAACGCCGCCGCAGCCCAGCCGTCTGCTCCACCCGCCCCGCGCACCGTCTACCCGGTGCTCGGCGCGATCAGCTTCTCGCACATGCTCAACGACATGATCCAGTCGTTGATCCTCGCGATCTATCCGATGCTCAAGAGCCAGTTCGCGCTGTCGTTCGCGCAGATCGGCCTGATCACGCTGACCTACCAGATCACCGCGTCGCTGCTGCAGCCGCTCATCGGGCTCTATACGGACAAGCGGCCGAAGCCCTATTCGCTGCCGGTCGGGATGGGCTTCACGCTCGCGGGGCTGCTGCTGATGTCGGCCGCGCAGAACTTCCCGACGCTGCTGGTGGCGGCGGCCCTGGTCGGCTGCGGCTCGTCGGTGTTCCATCCGGAATCGTCGCGGGTCGCGCGGATGGCGTCGGGGGGCCAGCACGGGCTCGCGCAGTCGCTGTTCCAGGTCGGCGGCAACGCCGGCTCGGCGCTCGGGCCGCTGCTCGCCGCGCTGGTGATCATCCCGCACGGCCAGCACAGCATCGCGTGGTTCTCGGCGGCTGCGCTCGTCGCGATGGTCGTGCTCACGCAGATCGGCCACTGGTACAAGAAGCATCCGTCGATGAAGAAGAAGGCCGCGGCTGCCGGCCATCCGACGCTGTCGCCGCGTCGCGTGCTCGCCGCGATCGGCGTGCTGGTGCTGCTGGTGTTCTCGAAGTACTTCTACCTCGCGAGCATCAACAGCTATTTCACGTTCTATCTGATCGACAAGTTCCACCTGTCGGTGCAGGCCGCGCAGATCCACCTGTTCGTGTTCCTCGCGGCCGTCGCGGCCGGCACGCTGATCGGCGGGCCGGTCGGCGACCGGATCGGCCGCAAGTACGTGATCTGGGTGTCGATCCTCGGTGTCGCGCCGTTCACGCTGCTGCTGCCGTACGCGAACCTGTTCTGGACGAGCGTGCTGAGCGTGATCATCGGCATCGTGCTGGCGTCGGCGTTCGCCGCGATCCTCGTCTATGCGACGGAATTGATGCCCGGCAAGGTCGGGATGGTCGCGGGCCTGTTCTTCGGCTTCGCGTTCGGCCTGGGCGGCGTGGGCGCCGCCGTGCTCGGCCAGCTCGCGGACGCGACGAGCATCACGTTCGTCTACAAGGTGTGTTCGTTCCTGCCATTGATCGGCGTGCTGACGGTGTTCCTGCCGAACCTCGAAAGCGCTCGCCGCAAGAAGGCGTGACGAGCCGGCCGCGGCATGCGTGCCGCGGCCGGTCGACCGGTTTGAACGGAAACGACGACGGCGGCTTCAGGCCGCCGTCGTCGCATGCAGCGTCAGGAAACGCTTGAGGATGCCGGACGAATAACTGCTCGCGATCGCCGACAGGAAGTGCGAGAACGACTGCGTCGCGTGGTCGTCGGCCGTATCGGAGATCGTGCGCACGAGGGCGAACGGCACGTCGTGTTCGGCGCACACCTGCGCGATCGCCGCGCCTTCCATCTCGACCGCAAGCGCGTCGGGCAGCGCGTCGCGCAGCGCGACGACCTCGCGCTCGCTCGACACGAAGCGGTCGCCGCTGATGATCAGCCCGCCGTGCAACGACGCGCCGGCCAGCCCGAAACGCTCGGCGAACTGCGCGCCCTCCTCGGCGACGAACAGCGTGCATGCGGCCTTCAGGCGGGCCGTCAGTTCCAGGTCGGTCGCGAACCGCGTGATGCCGAGCAGCGGCACCTCGTAGCGCGGAAACAGCGGCGACGCATCGAGGTCGTGCTGCAGCAGCGTATCGGCGACGACGACGTCGCCGACGCGCACCGTGCGCGACACGCCGCCGGCGACACCAGTGAACACGACGCCGGACACGCCGAACACATGGATCAGCGCACTGACCGTCGCGGCGGCCGCGACCTTGCCGACCCGCGCGAGCGTGACGACGCAGGCCGCGCCGTGCACGGTGCCGAGGTGGTAATCGCGGCGGCCGAGCGTGATCGTCTTCATCACGCCCTCGGCGCGCATCGCGGCGATCAGGCCGCCGAGCTCCTCGGGCAGCGCGGCCAGAATGCCGAGCGGGCGCGTCGAAACCGTTTCAACGATGTCGATGCTCATCATTCCACCGCCTGCAGTTTCGCGACCGTCAGCGCGAGCCACTTCTCGCCGTGCCGCTTGAACTTCACCTGCGCCTTCGCATCGGCGCCGTTGCCTTCGAGCGCGGTGACGGTGCCCTCGCCGAACTTGGTATGAAACACCTGCTGGCCGACGCGAAAGCCGGTGTCGGCCGCGCGCTGCTTGTTCGCGAACGCCGGCAGCGGCGCGGAAACCGCCGCGTCGACGACCTGCTCGCGATTGCCGCCGCCCGGCCGCGAGAACCAGTCGCGCCCCCAGCCGGCGTTGTCCGAGCGCCCGCCCCAGCGCGAGCCCGCCTCGACCTTCGGCGTCAGCCACTTCAGCACGTGCTCCGGCAATTCGTCGAAGAAGCGCGAGCGCACGTTGTAGCGCGTCTGGCCGTGCAGCATCCGGCTCTGCGCGAACGACAGGTAGAGCCGCTCCTTCGCGCGCGTGATCGCGACATACATCAGCCGGCGCTCTTCCTCGAGGCCGTCCGATTCGAGCACGCTGTTCTCGTGCGGGAACAGCCCTTCCTCGAGGCCGGTGATGAACACGGCCGAGAATTCGAGACCCTTCGCCGCGTGCACCGTCATCAGCTGCACGGCGTCCTGGCCGGCCTGCGCCTGGTTATCGCCGGCTTCGAGCGATGCGTGCGACAGGAAGCCCGCGAGCGGCGTCATCGTGTCGGGGTTCTGGGCGGGGTCGTCGAGCGGCGCCGGATCCAGCACGTCGACCGACGGATCGTTCGCGTCCACGCCGAGCTCCGGCGCCGCGATCGCACCCGCGCGCAGCGGGATCGAGCGGGCCGGCGCGTCGAGCCCGTAGCCTTCCTCGCTGACGAACGCCGTGGCCGCGTTCACGAGTTCCTGCAAGTTCTCGAGGCGATCCTGGCCTTCGCGCTCGCCCTGGTAGAAATCGGCGAGGCCGCTCGCGCGCACGACGTACTCGACCGTCTCGGGCAGGCTCATCTGCTGCGTCTCGGCGCGCATCTTCGCGATCAGCGTCGCGAACCCGCCGAGGCTCGTGCCGGCCTTGCCGGTCACGTACGGAATCGCGGCGGCCATCGAGCAGTCGTACAGGCGCGCGGCATCCGCGAGCTGCTCGATGGAGCGCGCGCCGATCCCGCGCGTCGGGAAGTTCACGACGCGTACGAACGCGGTGTCGTCGTTCGGGTTGTCGATCAGGCGCAGGTACGCAAGCGCATGCTTCACTTCCTGGCGCTCGAAGAAGCGCAGGCCGCCGTACACGCGATACGGGATGCCCGAGGTCATCAGCGTGTGCTCGATCGCGCGCGATTGCGCGTTGCTGCGATACAGGACCGCGACTTCGCTGCGCGACATCCCGGTGTTGATCAGCGAGCGGATCTCCTCGACGATCCACCCGGCTTCCTGCGCATCGGTGCTCGCCTCGTACACGCGCACGGGCTCGCCGTGGCCGGCGTCGGTGCGCAGGTTCTTGCCGAGGCGGTGCGCGTTGTTCGAGATCAGCTGGTTCGCCGCGTCGAGGATGTTGCCGTGCGACCGATAGTTCTGCTCGAGCTTGATCAGGTTGCGCACGCGGAATTCGTCTTCGAAGTCGCGCATGTTGCCGACGTTCGCGCCGCGGAACGCGTAGATCGACTGGTCGTCGTCGCCGACCGCGAAAATCGCGTTCTCGCCGCCCGCGAGCATCTTGAGCCATGCGTACTGCAGCTTGTTGGTGTCCTGGAACTCGTCGACGAGGATGTGCCTGAAGCGTGTCTGGTAGTGCGCGCGCAGCGGCGCGTTGTACGCGAGCAGCTCGTAGCAGCGCAGCAGCAGCTCGGGGAAGTCGACGACGCCCTCGCGCTGGCACTGCTGGTCGTACGCCTGGTACAGCTCGACGAACTTGCGGTTGAAGTTGTCGGTCGCGTCGACCTTGTCGGGACGCAGCCCCTGCTCCTTCGCGTTGTTGATGAAGTACTGGACATTCTTCGGCGGGTACTTCTCGTCGTCGACGTTCGCCGCCTTCATCAGCCGCTTGATCGCGGACAATTGATCGGCCGTGTCGAGGATCTGGAAAGTCTGCGGCAGGCCCGCGTCGCGCCAGTGGGTGCGCAGCATCCGGTTGCACAGCCCGTGGAACGTGCCGATCCACATCCCGCGCGTGTCGATCGGCATCATCGCGGACAAGCGCGCCATCATCTCGCGCGCGGCCTTGTTCGTGAAGGTGACGGCCAGCACGGTGGGCGGGGACGCATAGCCCTGCTGGATCAGCCACGCGATGCGGGTGATCAGCACGCGGGTCTTGCCGCTGCCCGCCCCCGCGAGGATCAGCGCCGGTTCGTTCGGCAACGTGACGGCGGCGTATTGTTCAGGGTTCAGATTGGCGAGCAGATCGGGCATGGAGCGGCAGCGGGCGTGCGAGAAAAATGCGGACCCGCCATTATAAGTCGGCCGCGCGATGCTGTTTCCGATCCGTTCGGCCTCGCGCTGCCGCCGCGCCGCGAGCGCGTCGCGACGGGCCGGCGCGGCCCTGCAATGGCTGGCCGATGTGCATCCATTTATAATTGCCGGATTCGGCATCCAATTCACGCATTTTTCGGCAGATTTCCAACCATGAGCGACAGCACGCTTGCGAAGAGTTTCGAACCCCACACCATCGAGTCCCAATGGGGGCCGGAGTGGGAAAAACGCGGCTATGCCGCCCCGGCCTTCGACCCGGCGCGCCCCGATTTCGCGATCCAGCTGCCGCCGCCGAACGTCACCGGCACGCTGCACATGGGCCACGCGTTCAACCAGACGATCATGGACGGCCTCGCGCGCTACCACCGGATGCTCGGCGAGAACACGCTGTGGGTGCCCGGCACCGACCACGCCGGGATCGCGACCCAGATCGTCGTCGAGCGCCAGCTCGATGCGCAGGGCGTGTCGCGCCATGACCTCGGCCGCGAGAAGTTCGTCGAGCGCGTGTGGGAGTGGAAGCAGCAGTCCGGCTCGACGATCACCGGCCAAGTGCGCCGCCTCGGCGCGTCGACCGACTGGTCGCGTGAATATTTCACGATGGATGACAAGATGTCGGCCGCCGTGCGCGACGTGTTCGTCACGCTCTTCGAACAGGGCCTGATCTACCGCGGCAAGCGCCTCGTCAACTGGGATCCGGTGCTGCTCACCGCGGTGTCGGATCTCGAAGTCGCGAGCGAAGAGGAAAACGGCCACCTGTGGCACATCCGCTACCCGCTCGTCGACGGTTCGGGCTCGCTGACCGTCGCGACGACGCGTCCCGAGACGATGCTCGGCGACGTCGCGCTGATGGTCCACCCGGAAGACGAGCGCTACGCGCACCTGATCGGCCAGCTGGTCACGCTGCCGCTGACGGGCCGCGAGATCCCGGTGATCGCCGACGACTACGTCGACCGCGAGTTCGGCACGGGCGTCGTGAAGGTCACGCCCGCGCACGACTTCAACGACTACCAGGTCGGCCTGCGCCACAACCTCGCGCCGATCGAGATCCTGACGCTCGACGCGAAGATCAACGACAACGGCCCCGAGCAGTATCGCGGCCTCGACCGCTTCGACGCACGCAAGGCGATCGTCGCCGACCTCGACGCGCAGGGCTTCCTCGACTCCGTGAAGCCGCACAAGCTGATGGTGCCGCGCGGCGACCGCACGGGCGTCGTGATCGAGCCGATGCTGACCGACCAGTGGTTCGTCGCGATGACGAAGGCGGCGCCGGAAGGCACGTTCAACCCGGGCAAGTCGATCACCGAAACGTCGCTCGACGTCGTGCGCAACGGCCAGATCAAGTTCGTGCCGGAAAACTGGACGACCACCTACTACCAGTGGCTCGAGAACATCCAGGACTGGTGCATCTCGCGCCAGCTGTGGTGGGGTCACCAGATTCCCGCGTGGTACGGCGAGAACGGCGAGGTGTTCGTCGCGCGCAACGAGGAAGAAGCGCGCGCGCAGGCCGCCGCGAAGGGCTATGCCGGCGCGCTCAAGCGCGACGAGGACGTACTCGACACGTGGTTCTCGTCGGCGCTCGTGCCGTTCTCGTCGCTCGGCTGGCCGAACGAAACGCCTGAACTGCAGCACTTCCTGCCGTCGTCGGTGCTCGTCACGGGCTTCGACATCATCTTCTTCTGGGTCGCCCGGATGGTGATGATGACCACGCACTTCACCGGCAAGGTGCCGTTCCACACCGTGTACGTGCACGGCCTCGTGCGCGACGCGGAAGGCCAGAAGATGTCGAAGAGCAAGGGCAACACGCTCGACCCGATCGACATCGTCGACGGCATCGACCTCGAAACGCTGGTCGCGAAGCGCACGACGGGCCTGATGAACCCGAAGCAGGCTGCGACCATCGAGAAGAAGACGCGCAAGGAATTCCCGGACGGCATCGCCGCGTTCGGCACCGACGCGCTGCGCTTCACGATGGCGTCGATGGCGACGCTCGGCCGCAACGTGAACTTCGATCTCGCGCGCTGCGAAGGCTATCGCAACTTCTGCAACAAGCTGTGGAACGCGACGCGCTTCGTGCTGATGAACTGCGAAGGCCACGACTGCGGCAGCGACAAGCAGGAAGTGTGCGGCGCGGGCGACTGCGGCCCCGGCGGCTACCTCGACTTCTCGGCGGCCGACCGCTGGATCGTGTCGCTGCTGCAGCGCACCGAGGCCGACATCGCGAAGGGCTTCGCCGATTACCGCTTCGACAACATCGCGACCAGCATCTACAAGTTCGTGTGGGACGAGTACTGCGACTGGTACCTCGAACTCGCGAAGGTGCAGATCCAGAACGGCACGCCGGAACAGCAGCGCGCGACGCGCCGCACGCTGCTGCGCGTGCTCGAGACGGTGCTGCGCCTCGCACACCCGATCATCCCGTTCATCACCGAAGCGCTCTGGCAGAAGGTCGCGCCGCTCGCCGGCCGTTATCCGCAAGGCAAGGCCGAGGGCGAGGCATCGCTGATGACGCAGGCGTATCCGGTCGCGAACCTGCAGAAGATCGACGAGGCGTCCGAGCAATGGGCGGCCGACCTGAAGGCGATCGTCGACGCGTGCCGCAACCTGCGCGGCGAGATGAGCCTGTCGCCGGCGACCAAGGTGCCGCTGCTCGCGGCCGGCGACGCCGAGCGCCTGCGCTCGTTCGCGCCGTACGTCCAGGCCCTCGCGCGCCTGTCGGACGTGCAGATCCTCGCCGACGAAGCGACACTCGACCGGCAAGCACACGGTGCGCCGATCGCGATCGTGGGCCCGAACAAGCTGGTACTGAAGGTGGAGATCGACGTCGCGGCCGAGCGCGAGCGCCTGTCGAAGGAAATCGCGCGCCTGACGGGCGAGATCGCGAAGTGCAACGCGAAGCTCGGCAACGAGGCATTCGTCGCGAAAGCGCCGCCGGCCGTGGTCGAACAGGAGCAGAAGCGCGTCGCGGAGTTCGGTAGTACGCTGGAAAAACTGCGTGCACAGCTCGATCGGTTGCCTGCGTAACAAACGGTAAGGTCGTTTGCGTTCACTATAATCGGAACGTGAACATAGACCGTCTGACAAGACGATTACAGGAATAAAGGTTCGATCATGTTGAAAGTCAACAAGGCGGTATTCCCCGTTGCCGGTCTCGGCACGCGGTTCCTCCCTGCAACGAAGGCGAGCCCGAAGGAAATGCTGCCGGTCGTCGACAAGCCGCTGATCCAGTACGCGGTCGAGGAAGCGATCGCCGCGGGCATCACCGAGATGATCTTCGTGACCGGGCGCAGCAAGCGCGCGATCGAGGACCACTTCGACAAGTCGTACGAGGTCGAGGCCGAACTCGAGGCGCGCGGCAAGGAAAAGCTGCTCGAACTCGTGCGCAGCATCAAGCCGAGCCACGTCGACTGCTTCTACGTGCGCCAGCCGGAAGCGCTCGGCCTCGGCCATGCGGTGCTGTGCGCGGAAAAGCTCGTGGCGGACAACCCGTTCGCGGTGATCCTCGCCGACGACCTGCTCGACGGCAACCCGCCCGTGATGAAGCAGATGGTCGACGTGTTCGACCACTATCACAGCTCGGTGATCGGCGTGGAAGAGATTCCGCCGTCGGAGACGAAGTCGTACGGGATCGTCGACGGCAAGGAATGGGAAGAGTCGATTGTCAAGATGTCGGCGATCATCGAGAAGCCGGCGCCGGAAGTCGCGCCGTCGAACCTCGGCGTGGTCGGCCGCTACATCCTGAAGCCGCGCATCTTCGAACACCTGCGCGCGCTGAAGCCGGGCGCGGGCGGCGAGCTGCAGCTCACCGACGCGATCCAGGCGCTGCTCGCCGACGAACAAGTGCTGGCCTACAAGTACCAGGGCACGCGCTACGACTGCGGCAGCAAGCTCGGCTACCTGAAGGCGACGGTCGAATTCGCGCTGCGCCACCCGGAAGTCGGCACCGAGTTCGACGCGTACCTGCGCACGCGCGGCAACGGGCAACCGGCCGCCTGAACGCGACCCGGGCCGGCCTCGCCTTCCCGGCGGGCCCGCCTTCCTCACCTCACGGCCGGCGCGTCAGCGCGTCGCGGCCGGCTTCACCGAGACGACGCCCGGCATTGCGCCCGCGTCGTCTTTTTTCGTCTTCACGAGCCAGCCGTCACCCTGCTCGAACGGCAGCTTCGCGAGCGCGCTCCTCACGAGCGTGGGCGCGGCCTGCTGCGTGCCCGCATCGCGATCGCGCAGCGACGCCGACACGCGATAGACGTCCGCGCCCGAGGTCGCGTCGACGAAACGCAACGTCAGCACGTGGCGGTACACCGTGCCCGCGAACGGCAGCGCGAACGGCGCCGGCCCGTCGACGGTCACGCACGCGCTGCTCGCGGCGCCGCACTGGTCGGCCGTCGCCGCGACCGACGCCGGCTGCGTCGCATACGCGATCGACAGCCGGTAGCGCGCATCCTTGCCGGCTTGCGCGTCGAAGCCGCGATGCGCGAGCTCGTCGCGCACCAGCGTCTCGATCCGCCGGTATTCGGCATCGTCGGCCTGAGCGGCCGTGCGGACGATATCGTAGCCGTGCGCACCGGACGCGAACACATTCGGCTGCCCGAGCGCGCTCACGCCGGTCGTGACGCCGGCGCAACCCGTCAACAGCGACGCCGCCAATGCGGCCGCTGCCCATTCCTTTCTCATGACTTCCCCCAAATGCCTGCCGTCGTGCCCGGCCCTGTCAGGCGGACGGCTCGTCGATCGCGGGCAGCGACACCGTCACCGCGGTGCCGACACCCACTTCGCTGTCGACCGTCACGCTGCCGCCGTGGCGCGTGACGACCGTCTTCACGAATGCCATGCCGAGCCCGGAACCCGAGATTTCGGGCCGCTCGCCGGCATGGAACCGCTTGAAACGCTCGAACAGATGCCGCTGATCTTCCGGCGCGATGCCGTACCCCTGATCGCGAATCGTACAGAACATCCGCTTCGATGCGTGCTCGATCGTCAGCGTACACGTGATCACCGTGTCGGACGGACTGTATTTGACCGCGTTGTTCAGCACGTTGACGAACGCGCGCGTGATCAGCGAGCGGTCGGCGCGCGTCCAGCACATGTCGGTGCCGACATCGGTATCGATGCGGATGCGCTTCGCCTGCGCCTGCGGCCAGACTTCGTCGCTCGCGTCGATCAGCACGTCGACGAGGCTCGTCGGCTCGAGCTGGTACGCCTGCGACTCCGCGCGCGCCAGTTGCACGAACTCGTCGGCGAGCGACAGCGCGCGATGCGCATACCGCTCGATCCGCGCGAGCAGCCTGCGCGTCGCGTCGGTCTCGACGCGTTCGCGCTCGATCTCGACGAGCGCGAGGATCGACGACTGCGGCGAGCGCATGTCGTGCGACAGCAGGTGCAGCGCCTCCTCGCGCTGCCGTTCGGCCGCATGCAGCTCGGTCACGTCGACGAGGCCGGCGATCCAGCCCGTCACGCGGCCCTGCGCGTTCGTACAGGCCGCGTAGCGCAACAGATGGTCGAGCCCGTCGCGGTCGCGCACCTCGATGCCGCGCGCTATCGCGTCGTGTTCGGCCTCGAGCGTCGGGTCGAGCGCGGCCGGCCAGTGTTCGCGGATCGCGACGTCGTGTTCGACGTTGCCGTCGACGGTCTTCATGAAGGTCAGCTCGCCGAGCGCGGCGCGCAGCGGCCGCCCTTCCGGCAACGGCAGCGCGAGCCGCGACCCGTAGCGCTTCGCCGCATGGTTCGCGATCAGCACGGTGCCGGCCAGGTCGGTGACGAAGATCGGCTCCGGCATGCTGTCGAGGCTGTCCCACACGAAGCGCTTCATGTCCTGCACGCGCTGCGCGGCCTGCGCCATCAGCGCCATCTGACGTTCGAGCACGTCGCCGCCGACGCTGCGCGTACGCGGCGCCTCGGGCAGCAGGTGCGGCTCGTCGGCCAGCCGCTGCAGCTCGCGGCGCAGGTACGACATCGTCATTTCGAGGCGCCGCCAGTTCCAGATCGGGTACACGGCGATCAGCCCGAAGATCGCGGGCGCGGGCGACAGCCACACGCGCGCCTCGAACAGCAATGCCACGCTCGCGACGACGGCCGCCGCGGCCAGGCTCAGCGTCAGCAGCAGGCCGCGCCACGGCGACAGCATCAGGAAACCGGCCAGCAGCACCGCGAGCGGCAGCAGCGACGCGGCGAACAGGCCAGCGCGAGACACGGGCAGGATCGCGCTGCCGGTCGCCAGCATGTCGAGCACGTTCGCATGGATGTATACGCCGGCAAGCGGGCCGAACTCGCCCGACACCGGTGTCGCGAAGCGGTCGTAGAGGCCCGAAGCGGTCACGCCGACGACGACGATCTTGCCGCGCAGCGCATCGGGTTTCACGCGCCCTTCGAGCACGTCGTCGAACGACAGCGTCGGATACGCGGGTGTGCTGCGGCTGAACGGGATCAGATAGCGGCCCTCGCCTGTCACGTCGCGCGACAGGTCGTGCGCATGCGCGCCGGGCGCCCCGCCGACCGGATGCAGCCGGCCGCCCTCGATCGCGCGGTAGACGGGCACCATCAGTTGCGGCCAGCGCACGCGTCCGTCGCTTTGGAACAGCGCGACGCTGCGCACGATGCCGTCGGGATCGACTTCGAGATTGATGTGGCCGAGCCCCGTCGCGCGGGCTGCCAACTCGGCCACCGGCGGATCGACGATGCGCGTGCCGTCCGCCTGCTCGGGGCTCAGCAGCACGGCGAGGAAGGTCGGCACATGGGCCATCGCGTCCGCGAACGCGCGATCCTCGGGCGACTGCTCGGTAAACAGCACGTCGTAGACGACGGCGGCCGGCTGCGCACGCGCCAGCGTGTCGAGCAGCCGCGCATGCACGCTGCGCGGCCACGGCCAGCGGCCGAGCGCGGACACGCTCTGGTTGTCGATGTCGACGACGACGATGTCGGGCGACAGCGGCAGGCTGCGCAGCATCAGCAGCCGGTCGTAGATCAGCCCGTCGACGCTCGACGACAGCCGGCCGAGCGCGCACGCGAGGATCACCGCGATCCCGAGGCAGCCGATCGCGATCCACTCGATCAGGAAGCGGCGACCGAGGCGCCGCCGTGGGGAAACGGAGTCGGTTTTCATCTGCCGCGGATCAGCGCGACAACGTGAACGCGCTGACCGGACTCGTCTTCTGGTAGAACTTGCCGCCTTCGAACTCCTCGACGGTCACCGCCCAGTAGTAGTCGCCGGGCGGCAGGTGCGCGACGGTGATGTTGCGCGCGTGCAGGCCGACCTGGTCGACGACCGGCGCGCTCAGGTCCTTCGAGCGCGACAGCACGAACCGGTAGCGTGCATCCTTGCCCGAGCCGTTCGGCGACCAGCGGAACTCGTAGCCGCCGGCGCCGGGCGACGCGCTCGCGTCGAGCCCCATCTGGCGGCGCTCGAACGCATAGGTGCGCGGCATGCCTTCGAGGCCGTTGGTGCCGATCGCGGCGACCCGCACGAAATAGGTGCCGTTCGGCACGTCGCGAAACACCGCACTCGGCGTACCGGTGCGGGTTTCGCGGAACAGGTCGAGCATTCCCGCGTCGTGCGCGAGTTGCAGGTGGTATGCGTGCGCGTCGGCGAGCGGCGCGATGACGAACGCGACGTCGGGCTCGTCCTGTACCTTGTCCGGATGCGTGAGCGCCGGTGCGGGCAGCAGCTGGACGGGTGCGCCGATCCCGCCGGACGACGTCGCGACGCTGCCGAAGTTCGCATGCACGAGCGTCGGGGCGGCCGGTCGCCGCTTGCCCGCGACGCCGACGGTGCCGTCGAGCACTTCGATGCGCGTCGCCGCGTTGCCGGCGGCGTCGTAGTTCACGCGAAAGCGCGTGCCGCGCACGCCGGCCACGACCGACGGCGAGCGGATCTGGAAGCGGTCGTCGCGTTTCTTCAGATGCGTGACTTCGCTGTCGACCGAGCCGCGCGTGAGCGCGAACTCGCGATCGAGCGTGCCGGTCAGCACGGTGCGGCGCAGCGTCTTCAGGTCGAGCTGGCTGTCGGGCGGCAGGCTCATGTGCGTGCCGTCAGTGAGCTCGATCGTCACGAAACCGTTCGCGCCGGTGCGCACGCGGTCGCCCTCGTTGAGCGTCGCATCGTTCGCGAGCGGCGCGTAGGCGTCGCCGGACGTACGCTCGGCCGCACCCTGCACCGCGACGACGCGCGCGGTCAGCTTTTCCTTGCGCAGCCGCGCGACCGGCAGCTTCAGCGCGATGCCGGGCTGCAGGCGCTTCGGGGCGGGCACGCCGTTGATCTGCTGCAGCAGCTGCCAGTCGTCCGGGCCCTGCAGGTAGCGCGCGGCGACGTCGTACAGCGTGTCGCCGGCTTGCGTGCGGTAGACGATCGTCTTGCCCGCGGCAGCCGGCGGCCGCGCGGCGGCCTGCTGTGCCGCGCACGCAAGCGCGACTGCGCACGCCGCGCGCAGTGCCGCCGCGCGCAGGCTCGGCGGGCGCTGCGTGATTCGCGCGATCACTCCGGTTCTCCCTGGCCGACCCGCTCGAGCCGGTAGCCGTACCCGTAGATCGGCGCGAGGCGATAGCCGTTTTCGGGCCGCAGGCCGAGCTTCGAGCGCAGCATCGAGATGTGCGTGTCCATCGTGCGCGACGGAATGTCGGTCGCCTGCTTCCACACGAGATCGAGAATGTGCGCGCGCGACAGCGGCCGGTCGAGATGCTGGAACAGCAGCAGCGCGAGCTCGAATTCCTTCTGCGTGAGGCTCACGGCCTTGTCGCCGACATAGGCCTGCTTCAGGTTCACGTCGAAGCGGAACTGGTCGAACTCGCGAACGGTCGCCTCCGGATTGACCGGATACGCGCGGCGCAGCAGCGAGCCGATGCGCGCGCGCAGGATCGGGCCCGACACGGGCTTGACCACGTAATCGTCGGCGCCTGCGTTGAGGATCTGGGTGATCCCCGCCTCGTCGTCGCGGCTCGTCATGAAGATGATCGGCAGGCTGTGCTCGGACTGGTTCGCACGGACCCACTTCAGCACTTCCTCGCCGGACATGTCGGGCACATTCCAGTCGAGCACGAGCAGATCGAACGTCTCGCGCTGCAGACGCTTCTTCAGGGCCTTGCCTTCCTTGAACGCATAGCACGTGTGGCCCGCGGCCGTCAGCGTTTGACTGACGAAATCCGTCTGGGCCGGATCGTCATCCAGTACAGCAATTCTCATAGCACCCCGCAAATCGAAATCGATTCGTCCAGTTCAGCTCCCGCGCTCACCCCGCCGCGCCGCACACGGGCGCGGCTTCCGACACCGGCCGGCGAGCCGTCGTTTGCCGCTCGCGCACCCTGCGTGACACGGCGCCCCGGCCAACTATCTCAAAAACGGGGCACGGACGAACCGGCGATTTCATCATAGTAGTATGAAATTCGCCAAGAAATTGCGCGGACTACGGTCCTTTATTCGAATAATCCTTCCCGGTCGCGCAATCGCGCGCCTAGTCGGCGCCCGCCAGGCCGGCCATCGGCTCGGCGAAATCGTCGGTCCGCACACGCCGCCGCGCGAGCGACGGCTGCTGCGGCTGCCGCAACAATCGCTCCAGCTGGCCGCGCACGCGCTCCCACGCCGGCGCCGCATAGTCGGGCTGGCTCGCCGCCCACGCGTGCGCGAGATCGAACACGCGTTCGACCGTCGCACCGCAATACGTGAGGCCCGCGCCGTCGTCCTGCGCGGCGTCGCGCAGCCGTCCGTCGAGCGACTCGGCCAGCCACGGCATCTCGGCCGCCGCCGAATCGGCATAGGCCTCCAGCGCGGCACGCGCGTGGCGATCCTGTTGCGGGTCGAGCTCGATCCGGCTCAACCCCGCCACGCGTGCGGGCACGATGCATTCCGCCGCGGACGGACTTCGAATGGTCCCTGGTCTGAAGGACATGTCCTCTCCCCGTTTGTACGACGGTAGCGTCAGGCATGGCCCCCGCGCCTCGTATGACGTACCGTGACCGGCGCATCCATCCGAGACGGACGACCGGCCGGGTCAGTATACGCAGCCGGTCGTGCGACGAGGTTTAAGAATTGTCAGAGGCGGTGGCGGTTTTTGGCCCAACGGGCGCTGCCCGGCCGGTGCCGCGAGAGGCGCGTGATGCGGGCCGTCAGCGGCGGCGCATCAGGAATACGAAGGTCTTGTCCTGGTTCGTCACTTCGACGATCTCGTTGCCCGTCTGCTTCGCGAACGCGGCGAAATCGCGCTGCGAGCCGGGATCGGTCGCGAGCACCTTGAGGATCTGCCCGCTCTCCATATCGGCGAGCGCTTTCTTGGCGCGCAGGATCGGCAACGGGCAATTAAGCCCGCGCGCGTCCACTTCCTTGTGAATCTGCATCGGCTGTCGACCTTCGAATGACGCGCCACACGGGCGCGGGAGGAAGCGGCGATTTTACCGCAGCGCGGCCGGGCCTGCCCGTGCGCCCCGGTCCGCCCCGATCCGGTCCTGCGCAGGCCTGCGCTGGCCTGCGCTGCGCAGCGACGCGCCCGCGCCCGCCGCTCGCCGCTCGCCGCTCTCCGCTCAGGCGCCCGAAAAACCGCCAGCGAGCCGCTCGCGCAGGTGCCGCACCAGCGCGCGCACCGCGCTCGGCACGACCGGGCTGTACGGCCGGATCGCGAAGATATGGTCGCCGAACGCGCCCGACGGCCGCCAGCCGTCGAGCAGCGCGACGAGCCGGCCCGCGTCGAGATCGCGCTGCGCGCTGAAATCCGGCAGCAGCGCAATGCCGAGCCCGCCGAGCGCGGCCTCGCGCATCGCCTCGCTGTTGTTGGCCGCGAAGCTGCCGCGCACCGGCACGCTCACGCGCTGGCGGCGCCGGCCGTCCGGCTCGAAGCTCCAGGCGGCCGGCTCGTTGTCGCGCAGGTAGCACAGGCAGCTGTGATCGACGAGTTCGCTCGGGTGACGCGGCGCGCCGCGCGCATCGAGGTAGTCGCGGCTCGCGACCAGCAGCGAGCGCGTGTCGCACAGCTTCCACGCGACGTGGGTCTGCGGCGCGGTCGTCGTATGGCGGATCGCGAGATCGAAGCCCTCCTGCGTCAGCGAATGCAGCCGGTCGGACAGGTCGAGCTCGATGTGCACACCCGGATGCTGTCGCAGGAACTCGGGCAGGTGCGGCACCACCTGCTGGCGCCCGAGCGCGACGGGCGTCGTCACGCGCAGCAGCCCGCGCGGTTCGCCGGCCAGATCCTTCACGCGCGCGAAATGCTGGCCGATCGACTCGAACGCGTCGCGCGTGCTGTCGACCAGCGTCTGCCCCGCGTCGGTGAGCCGCACGCTGCGGGTGGTGCGCCGCACGAGCGGCACGCCGGCCGCCTTCTCGAGATCGGCGATGCGCTGGCTCATCGCGGCCTTGCTGATGCCGAGCCGCTGCGCGGCGGCCGTGAAACTGCCGGCCGCGGCGAGCACCGTCAGCGAATGGATATGCGGCCAGAGCGCCTGGACATTTTGCTGATTCATCCACTGATTATTCAGAATTCTGAACAGTGAATCAAGCTGCGCGGCCTTCTCCCGCCCCGCCGCTTTGCCTAGACTAGGCTCCGTTCGCCCCATCCCCAGGAGACACGATGAACCCGGTTCCCGCCTACACGTCCGACGCCGACGTCGGCCATTACATCGACGGCGCGCCCGTTGCCGGCCGCAGCGGCCGCTTCCAGGACGTCCTCAACCCGGCGTTGGGCCGCGCGGTGCGCCGCGTCGCGCTCGCCGACGGCGACGAAGTGCAGCGCGCCGTCGCGTCGGCCCATGCCGCGTTCCCGGCCTGGGCCGAGACGCCGCCGATCCGCCGCGCACGCGTGCTGCACCGCTTCCTGCAACTGATGAACGAGCATCGCGACACACTCGCGGCGATCATCACGGCCGAACACGGCAAGGTGTTCTCCGACGCGCAGGGCGAAGTCGCGCGCGGCATCGACATCATCGAATTCGCGTGCGGCGTGCCGCAGTTGCTGAAGGGCGACTTCACCGACCAGGTCAGCACCGGCATCGACAACTGGACGATGCGTCAGCCACTCGGCGTCGTCGCGGGCATCACGCCGTTCAACTTCCCGTGCATGGTGCCGTGCTGGATGTTCCCGGTCGCGCTCGCGACGGGCAACACGTTCGTGCTGAAGCCGAGCGAGCGCGACCCGTCGGCGGCGCTGTTCATCGCCGACCTGCTCACGCAGGCCGGCCTCCCCGCCGGCGTGTTCAACGTCGTGCAGGGCGACAAGGGCGCGGTCGACGCGCTGCTCGACCATCCGGACGTGCAGGCCGTCAGCTTCGTCGGCTCGACGCCGATCGCGGCCTACGTGCAGCAGCGCGCGGTGCAGTCGGGCAAGCGCGTGCAGGCGCTCGGCGGCGCGAAGAACCACCTCGTCGTGATGCCGGACGCGAACCTCGAGCAGGCGGTCGATGCGCTGATCGGCGCCGCGTACGGCTCGGCCGGCGAACGCTGCATGGCGATCAGCATCGCGGTGCTGGTCGGCGACGTGGCCGACCGGATCGTGCCGGCAGTCGCCGAGCGCGCGCGCAAGCTGGTGATCGGCGACGGGATGCAGCCGGAAGTCGAGATGGGCCCGATCGTCACCGGCGAAGCGCTCAAGCGGATCGAAGGCTATATCGAGCAAGGCGTCAGCGAAGGCGCGCAACTGGTGGTCGACGGCCGCGGGCTGCGCGTGCCGGGCCGCGAGGCAGGCTTCTTCACCGGCGGCACGCTGTTCGATCACGTGACGCCCGACATGCGGATCTACCGGGAAGAAATCTTCGGGCCGGTGCTCGGCTGCGTGCGCGTGAAGGACTTCGGCGCAGCCGTCGACCTGATCAACGCGCACGAGTTCGGCAACGGCGTCGCCTGCTACACGAGCGACGGCGGAATCGCCCGCGAATTCGCGCGGCGCATCCAGGTCGGCATGGTCGGCATCAACGTGCCGATTCCGGTGCCGATGGCATGGCACGGCTTCGGCGGCTGGAAGAAGAGCCTGTTCGGCGACATGCATGCGTACGGCGAGGAAGGCGTGCGCTTCTACACGCGCCAGAAGTCGGTGATGCAGCGCTGGTCGTCGAGCATCGGCAAGGGCGCCGAGTTCGCGATGCCGACCGCGAAGTAAGCGGACGGATGCGCCGCCCGCCGGGCATTCCCGCGGGCGGCGGGCAAGCACATGGTCAGCCGGCCTTCGTGCCGTGCGCGCCGTCGGCGGTCGGCAGGTACGACAGTTCCAGGCGGTACGCGAGCGCAACGAACAGGCTCTGCGCGAGGCCCATCGTCGCGGTCAGCGCACGGAACCCGAACGTCGCGCTGTCCTGCACCATCAGCGTCACCTCGGCCTCCCGCGCGAGCGGGCTCATCCGGCTGTCGGTGATCGCGATCAGGCGCGCGCCGCGCTGCACGGCCTGCTGCGCGACCTGCACCGTCTCGTCCGCATAGGGCATGAACGAGATCACGATCATCACGTCGCCCTCGCGCACCGAGCGGATCTGGCCGAGATGCATGCTGCCGAGCGCGCTGAACAGGCCGATGCGCTTGTCGGTGTGCTGGAGTGCATAGTCGAGATACACGGCGATCGGAAACGCGCGGCGCGAGCCGGCGATCCAGATGGCCTGCGTGTCGGCGAGCAGGTCGACGGCCTGCGCGAGCGCCTGCGGATCGAGCGTCTGCCGCAACTGCTGCATCCCGGCGATGCTGCCCTTGATGAATTCGTCGGCGATCTGCTCGGGCTGCAGGCTCGACGAGCCTGATTCGATCACGTCGCGCAACCGCAGGTTGTACGCGCGGCCCGGCGCGATCTGCTGCGCCAGCCCCTCGCGGAACAGCCGCTGCATCTCGGAGAAGCCGGAGAAGCCGAAATGCTTCGCGAATCGCACGACGGCCGACGGCTGGACGCCGCAGGCCTCCGCGAGCGACTGGATGCCCTCCAGGCCAAGCTGGTCGCGATGGGTTTCCACGTGACGCGCAATCACCTTCAGGCGATTGCTGAGGCCGTCGTACTCCTGCGTCAGATGCTGCAGGAACTGCTCGACGGTGGCGGGAGGTTTCTCGGATGAGCTCATCGGATGGCGCGAAGTTGACGGCCCCGATGCGCGCGCGGCCTGTGGGCGCGGCCCGGGACTCTCCTGAATACATGCATGAAGGGCGAATTTAATCACGTTTGCGGCACGGCCCGTGCCGCATGCTCGCTCCCACGCGCTCGATCATCACCTGCACACGCTCCACGACGATACTGGAACCCATTTTCCAATGCGCTTGCCGCGCCGTAAAGATCAGGCGTTTACCGACGTCGGCGGCGGCCGCTGGCCGCTGGCCGATGCCGCGCATCGGCCGCCATCGCTCAACGATAGTCGACCCACATGCCGCCCGCATCGGCGGAGCGCACGCAGTTCTCGACCCAGCGCACGCCTTCGACGCCTGCGTGAACGTCCGGAAAGCGGATGTTCTTCAATGCTTGCGTGTCGCCGCGATCGGCGGCGTCCATCGCGAACGCGAAACGCGCATACAGGTTCGACCACGCGTCGAACAGCCCTTCCGGATGCCCGGCGCCGATGCGATCCTCGCTCAATGCGTGCGGATGCAGATAGCCCATCCCGCGATCGAGCACCTGCGCGGGCTGCCCCTGGATTTCGTAGCGCAACTGGTTCGGATGCTCGTCCCACCATTCGACGCTCGCCTTCGCGCCGATCACACGCACCTTCTGCCCGTGCATCGAGCCGGCGTTCACCGCGCTCGACCATACGTAGCCGATCGCGCCCGTGTCGTATTCCATGATCGTGAACGCGTTGTCCTCGAGCGGCGCGCGGCTCTTCACGAAGCTCTGCCGCGAGCACATCAGCCGGCGGATCTTCAGCTCGGGCGCCATCAGCTCCGAGATGTACAGCGGGTGCGTGCCGATGTCGCCGAGCACGTAGCTCGGGCCCGCGAACGTCGGATCGACGCGCCAGCGCGCGGCCGCGCTGGCGGCCTCGACGCCGTCGCTGTGAAAGCCGTGCGCGAACTGCATCTGCACGATGCGAATCTCGCCGAGATCGCCGCGCGCGATCATCTCGCGCGCCTGCTCGATCATCTGGTGGCCCGAATAGCCGTACGCGACGCCGACGATGCGGTTCTTCTCGACCGACAGCCGCTGCAGCGCCTCGGCCTCCGCGGTCGTGAAGCACAGCGGCTTCTCGCAGACCACATGCAGCCCCGCGTTCAGCGCCGCGCGGCAGATCTCGAAGTGCGTGTTGTTCGGCGTCGCGATCGACACCGCGCGGATGCCGTCGGCGCGGCGCGCCTCGGCATCGAACATCGTCCGGTAGTCGGGATAGCAGCGCCCGGCGTCGACGCCGAGCCTCACGCCGAACTGCCGGCCGCGCTCGGCATCGATATCGAACGCGCTGGCGACCAGCCGGAAGCTGCCGTCGCGCAACGCGGCCGACCGGTGGCTGTAGCCGATCTGGCTGCCGAGCCCGCCGCCGACCATGCCCCAGGGAATCGAATGTCCGAGCAGCATCTGTCCGTCGATCATGATTGTCGTGTTCCTGTCCGGCTCAGCCGCGATAGAACGCCGGGCGTTCGGCCATCGCGATCGGCTCGACCGCCCCGCTCTGCTGCGCGCGCACGCACGCGTCGGCCGCGACCGCCGCCGCGTAGCCGTCCCACGCGGACGGGCCGGTCAGCGCCCCCTGCCGCACGCCGTCGATGAATGCCTGCAGCTCGACGTCGTACGACGCGATGAAACGCTCCTTCCAGTCGGTCATGATCTCGACCGATTGCCGCGCCGCATGCTTGAGGCCGACGGCCGGCGGATCGGGCAGCTTCGCGATGCCGTTCTCGCCGACGACCTCGCACTGGATGTCGTAGCCGTACTGGCAGTTGACGAAGATCTCGACGTCGATGCGCACGCCGCTCGCGGTTTCGAGCAGCACGATCTGCGGATCGGCGAGATGCGCGCTCGCGTGGCGCGTCTTCTTCGGGTAGACGACCTGCGCGCTCGTGTAGTCCTCGCCGAGCAGCCAGCGCAGCACGTCGAGCTCGTGGATCAGCGTGTCGGTGATCGCCATGTCGGTCGTGTAGCGCTCGCCGACCGACTGGTTGCGGTGCGCGCAATGCAGCATCAGCGGCGCGCCGATCCCGCCGCTGTCGATCACGCGCTTGAGCGCGCGATACCCTTCGTCGTACGGCCGCATGAAGCCGACCTGCACGAGCCGGCGGCCGTGCGCGACCTCGGCCTCGACGATTCGCATGCAGCCTTGCGCCGTCACCGCGAGCGGCTTCTCGCAGAACACCGGCTTGCCGTGCGCGATCGCGTCGAGCACGAACGCTTCGTGGGTCGGCCCCCACGACGTGACGAGCACGGCCTGCACGTCGGCGGCCGCGACCACCTCGTGGCCGCCGACGTAGATTTCCGCGTCGAGCCCGTACTTCGTCACCGCGTCGCGCGCCTGCTGCGGATCGATGTCGTTGACGGCCACCACGCGCGCGCCGGACAGCGTGCGCGTCAGCCTGCGGATATGGTCCTGGCCGATCGCGCCGCAGCCGATCACGCCGATTTGCAAGGTCATCCGGATATCTCCAGTCTGTCGTTCATCAATGGCGCGGCCGGTGCCGCGCCGGTCAGTCGTGAGTCAGCGCGCCGCCGCGCGATCGAAATGGCGATCGACGTCGCGCCGGATCGTGTCGCGCAGGTAGCGCGACGATGCTTGCGCGTGCGCGCGGCAACCGGTCGAGCGGCAGGTGGCGAATCATGTAGGGATCCAGAGCGATCTTCATCTTCATTCCGGGCGACGGGCACCGGCGACGGGCCACCGGCGACGGGCGACCCGGGCATCGGTTTCGGCCGCTCAGCGGCGCGACTTCTTGTTGCGGTACTGATCGGCGATCACGGCCGCGACGATGATCGCGCCCTTGACCATCTCCTGGTAGTACGCGTCGATCCGGATGAACGTGAAGCCCGACGTCATCACGCCGAGAATCAGCACACCGATCACGGTGCCCGTCACGCGCCCGAGGCCGCCCGACAGCGACGTACCGCCGATCACGACGGCCGCGATCGCGTCGAGCTCGTACATCACACCCATGCCCGACTGGCCGGAGATCGCACGCGCGGCCGTCACGGTGCCGGCGATCCCGCTCAACAGGCCCGCGATCGCATAGACGAACACCAGGTGGCGCGTCACGTTGATGCCCGACACGACGGCCGCGTGGCGGTTCGCGCCGATCGCATACGTGTACTTGCCGAAGCGCGTGTAGCGCAGTACGACGTGGAAGATCGCGGCCACCACGAGAAAGATGATCACCGGGTTCGCCCCCGCGCCGATCGCCGCGAACTGGTCGGTCAGCATCGACACCGGCATTCCGTTGGTGAACCACTTCGCGAAGCCGCGCGCGGCGACCATCGTGCCGAGCGTCGCGATGAACGGCGGGATGCCCGTCAGCGCGATCAGCGAGCCGTTCAGCAGGCCGACCAGCAGCCCGACGCACACGCCGGCCAGCACCGGCCAGATGACCGGCAGGTCGGTCAGGTGCGGGAACACCGCGCGCGGAAAATCGGACACCTGCGCGAGGCTGGCCGACACGACGGCCGCCGCGGCGACGACCGAGCCCGACGACAGGTCGATCCCGCTGGTGATGATCACGAGGTTCACGCCGACCGCGATGATGCCGATCACGGCCATCTGCAGCACGATGATCTCGAGCCGCTCCGCGTTGAACAGGAAGCTCTGGCCGACGACGAGCCAGCCGATCACCTCGAAGAACAGGCTGATGCCCACCAGCACCAGGAAAATGCTCAGTTCGGGCGGCCACTTCGCGTGCCGCGTCTTGATCGTCAGGGACTGCGCGTCCGCGACGGGGTTCAGGTTGCCCATTGCTTTGTCTCCAATCTTGTTTCGGCTCAGCGCGAGGCCAGATCCATGATGCGGACCTGGTCGGCGTCCTTGCGTTCGACGATGCCGGTCATCCGGCCTTCGTGCATCACCATCACGCGGTCGCTCATGCCGAGCACCTCCGGCATCTCCGACGAGATCATCAGTACCGCGACGCCCTTGCCGGCGAGCGCGCTGACGAGGCGGTGGATCTCGGCCTTCGCGCCGACGTCGATCCCGCGCGTCGGTTCGTCGAGGATCAGGATGCGCGGCTGCGTCAGCAGCCAGCGGCCGATCAGCACCTTCTGCTGGTTGCCGCCCGACAGGTTCTGGATTTCCTCGTGCAGCCCGGGCGTCTTCACGCGCAGCATCCGGCTCATTGCCTCGCAATCGCGTTTCAACTGCGCCTGCCGCACGAAATTGAACTTCACGTAGCGGTTGCTGAGCACGGCCGCTTCCATGTTCGCGAGCAGGTCGAGATTCAGGAAGCAGCCGGTGTCCTTGCGGTCCTCGGTGAGAAACGCCATCCCGTGCTTCATCGCCTGCGCGGGCGTGGCGATGCGCACCGGCTTGCCGTCGATGCGGATCTCGCCGGAGGTCGCCGGCACGACGCCGAACAGCGCCTCCGCGACGTTCGAGCGCCCCGAGCCGACCAGGCCCGCGACGCCGAGGATCTCGCCCGCGCGCAGTTCGAAGCTGACGTCGCGGAACACGCCGTCGACGCCGAGGTTCTTCACGGCCAGCACGACATCGCCGATCGGCACTTCCTCCTTCGGGAACATCTGCGTGATCTCGCGGCCGACCATCATCCGGATGATGTCGTCGCGCGTGACGTCGGTCGACGCGTGCGTGCCGATGTACTTGCCGTCGCGGAACACCGAGAACTCGTCGGCGATCTCGAACAGCTCGTTCATCTTGTGCGTGATGTAGACGATGCCCTTGCCCTGCTCGCGCAGCTGGCGAATGATCCGGAACAGGTGCGAGACCTCCTTGTCGGTCAGCGCGGAGGTCGGCTCGTCCATGATCAGCACGTCGGAGTCGAACGACACGGCCTTCGCGATCTCGACCATCTGGCGGCTCGCGACGGTCAGCGTGCGCACGTCGGCTTCCGGGTCGATGTCGATCGACAGCCGCTCGAACAGTGCGGCGGTGCGGCGGCGCAGCGCGGCGTGATCGATCAGGCCGAAGCGGTTCTTCGGTTCGCGGCGGATCCAGATGTTCTCCGCGACCGTCATGTACGGCATCAGGTTGAGTTCCTGGTGAATCATCGCGATCCCGCGATCGAGCGCGTCGAGCGGGCCGCTCAGCACGACGGGCTCGCCGTTGATCAGGATCTCGCCCTGGTCGGGCGTGTAGACGCCGGCAATGATCTTCATCAGCGTCGACTTGCCGGCGCCGTTCTCGCCCATCAGCGCATGCACGGTGCCGCGGCGCACGCGGAACTGCACGCCGTCGAGCGCGACGACGCCCGGAAACGACTTGCCGACGCCGCGCACCTCGAGCAGGCAATCGGCGGCGGGCGCACCGGACGAACCCGGCGCGGCGAACGACGCGGCCGGCGCGCTTTCGTTGGCCATCGAGCGCGCCATCCTGGCTGTAAACATGGACGTTCCTCGAAAGTCACACGCGAACCCGGACGCGCCGGGCCCGCGCAGTTCAGCGGAAAAACCGGTCAGTGCTTCGCGTACTGGTTCATGTTCTCCGGCGTCACGAGCTCGAACGGCACGTTCACGTAGCGCTCGACCGGCTGCTTCCTCGCGAGCTTCAGCGCGGTCGCGACGGCCTGCGCGCCCTGCCCGGCCGCGTTCTGGTACACGGACACCTTCAGCTCGCCGCTCTTCATCGCCGCGAGCCCGTCCGGCGTCGCGTCGATGCCCGCGACGACCGTCTTCGGCGTCAGCTTGCGCGCGGCCTTCAGCGCGTTGATCGCGCCGATCGCCATTTCGTCGTTGTTCGACACGATCGCGTCGAACTTCGTCCCGGCGCTCAGCCAGTTCATCGTGATGTCCTGGCCTTGCGTGCGGCTCCACTTGCCTTCGCGCTTGTCGACGATCTTCATGCCGGAGCAGTCCTTGGTCGCGATCACGTCCTCGATGTCCTTGGTGCGCGCGCGTGCCGACTCGTTGGACAACTCGCCCATCAGCACCAGGATGTCGCCCTTGCCGCCGAGCAGCTTGCACACCTGGCGCGCCTGCAGCGTGCCCGACTGCTTCTCGTCGGACGCGACCACCGCGACGCCGGCCGGCAGCTTGTCGAAGTCGACCGGCTTGCGATTCACGTAGACGAGCGGAATCTTCGCGGCGCTCACCATCTTCGTGATCTTCGGCGTCGCGTCGGTGTCGACCGCATTCACGATGATCGCGTCGACCTTCTGCGCGATCATGTTCTGGACCTGGCTCAACTGCTTGCCGACGTCGCTGCCGCCGTCCTCGATCTGCACGGTCGCGCCGTCCTTCTTCGCCGCGTCGCCGATGCTGTTGCGCAGGATCGTCAGGAACGTGTCGTCGAACGATGCCATCGTCACGCCGATCTTCTCGGCATGCGCGAGCGGCATGGTCAGGATCGCGGCGGCCGCGGCGGCCATCAGCTTGGTCTTCATGATCACTCTGTCTCCTCATCTCCGGGGGCGGAAAGCGGCGCGTTGCGCGCCGTCGGCATCGCGTCCGATACGGACCGAAGCATCCGGATGAAACTGTAGATCACTTCCTCGGCAATTTGGAAATTTATTTCTACGTGATTTCACCTAGGGAACTGGATTTCCAAAAAGTCTAGACTCCGTTCCGTAGCCCGATTCCTTGCGGCAGGCATTCTCGTGCCGTGCGGCATACGTGACGCAGAGCCGTCGCGGGATCGGTCCCCTCAATTTGCCGGCAAGGTCGAACGCCGGCCGCGAGCGTGATACGTGATATGAGCCCGTTGAACTTTCCGACTGACCGCCCCATCGATCTCGCCTGCCTCGGCCGCGTCGCCGTGGATCTTTACGCGCAGCAGTACGGCAGCCGCCTGGAGGACGCGCGCAGCTTCCAGATGTATCTCGGCGGCTCGTCGGGCAACGTCGCGTTCGGCGTCGCCCGGCTCGGGCTGAAGACCGCGATGATCTCGCGCGTCGGCGACGAGCAGATGGGCCGCTTCGTGCGCGAGACGCTCGAGCGCGAAGGTTGCGATACGAGCCAGCTGCAGACCGATCCGGAACGCCTGACCGCGCTCGTGCTGCTCGGGCTGAAGGACCGCGACACGTTCCCGCTGCTGTTCGTGCGCGAGAACTGCGCGGACATGGCCGTGCGCGCCGACGAGATCCGCGAGGACTTCATCGCCGGCTGCCGCGCGCTCGCGATCACCGGCACCCATCTTTCGACGCCGGCCACCCGCGAAGCGTCGCTGACCGCGCTCGGCTACGCGCGCCGCCACGGCGTCGTGCGCGTCCTCGACATCGATTACCGGCCGGTGCTGTGGGGGCTGACCGCGCGCGGCGCGGGCGAGAACCGCTACGTGCCGGATGCGCAGGTCACGCGGCAGTTGCAGCAGGTGCTCGGCGAGTTCGACCTGCTGGTCGGCACCGAGGAGGAATTCCTGATCGCGGGCGGCGTGCCGCACGATCTGATCGCGTCGCTTCAGGCCGTGCGCCGTGCGAGTAGCGCGGTGCTGGTGGTCAAGCGCGGCGCGCTCGGCTGCTGCGTGATCGAAGGCGACATCCCCGCGCGCATCGACGATGCACCGACTTTCCACGGCGAACGCGTCGACGTCCTGAACGTGCTCGGCGCAGGCGACGCGTTCCTGTCGGGCCTGCTGTCGGGCCTGCTGCGCGGGCGCGACTGGGCGGAAGCGACACGCATCGCGAATGCGTGCGGCGCGATCGTCGTGTCGCGCCACGCGTGCTCGGCCGCGATGCCGACGCCGGCCGAGCTCGCTCACTGGTTCGGCGGCAGCCGCAACCCGCAGGTCGACGCCGATCGCACGCTCGCGCACCTGCATCGCGTGACGGTGCCGCGCCGCGAATGGGACGAACTGTGTGTGATGGCGTTCGACCATCGCAGCCAGTTCTACGAACTCGCGGTGCAGGCCGGCGCGGACGAAGCGCGGATCAAGACGCTCAAGCGCCTGCTCGTGCGCGCGGTCGAACAGGTCGAGCGCGATCGTCATCTCGAAGGCCACGTCGGCGTGCTGATCGACGGCGGCGCATACGGCCGCGACGCGCTCGCGCAGGCCACCGGGCGCGGCTGGTGGGTCGGCCGCCCGGTCGAGCTGCCCGGCTCGCGGCCGCTGCGTTTCGACGACACGCGCTCGGTCGGCTCGTCGCTCACGCACTGGCCGACCGAACAGGTCGTGAAGTGCCTTGTCCACTACCACCCCGACGACGACGTCGACCTGCGCGTCGAGCAGGAGCAGCGCGTACTGGAATTGTGGGAAGCCACGCGCGAAAGCGGCAACGAGCTGCTGCTCGAAATGATTCCGCCACGCGCGGTCACGCCGGCCGGCACCGAGGACGACGCGGTGCTGCGCACGGTCGCGCGTTTCTACAACCTCGGCGTGATGCCCGAATGGTGGAAGCTCCCGCCGCTGAGTGCCGACGGCTGGGCGCGGCTCGAGACGCTCGTGGCCGAGCGCGACCACCACTGCCGCGGCGCGGTGATCCTCGGGCTGAACCAGCCGCTGCAGTACCTGGTCGACAGCTTCCGCTCGGCGACCAACCCGATCGTCAAGGGCTTCATGGTCGGGCGCACGCTGTGGGCCGATGCGTCGCTGCGCTGGCTCGCCGGCCACAGCGACGACCAGGCGCTGATCGACGAAGTGGCCGGCAATTTCACGCAGCTGGTCGACGCGTGGCTCGGCCGCCGTGCCGCCGCGCGCGCCGCCGCCGCGGCCTGATGCCGGCGCCTGTGACGACCACCCGACTCTTTCCTATCGACAGACGATGACCACCACCGTGAGACTGACCGTCAGCCAGGCGCTCGTGCGCTACCTGGCCGCCCTGCGCGCCGAAGTCGTCCAGCCGGACGGCCGTACCGAGATCCTGCCGTACTGCGGCGGCGTGTTCGCGATCTTCGGCCACGGCAACGTCGCCGGGCTCGGCGAGGCGCTCCACGCCGAACGGGACCGGCTGCCGACGTTGCGCGCGCATAACGAGCAAGGGATGGCGAATGCGGCCGTCGCGTTCGCGAAGGCGAATTTCCGCCAGCGGATGATGGCCGCGACGTCGAGCATCGGCCCCGGCGCGACCAACATGCTGACCTCCGCCGCGCTCGCGCACGTCGGCCGCCTGCCGCTGTTGCTGCTGCCCGGCGACGTGTTCGTGTCGCGGCTGCCCGACCCGGTGCTGCAGCAGGTCGAGGATTTCGAACAGGGCGACGTCAGCGCGAACGACTGCTTCCGGCCGGTGACGCGCTACTTCGACCGGATCACGTCGCCCGAGCAGCTGCTCGTCGCGCTGCCGCGCGCGATCCAGGTGATGACCGATCCCGCGCAGTGCGGCCCCGTGTGTCTCGCGCTGCCGCAGGACGTGCAGACCTTCGCGTACGACTGGCCGGAGGATTTCTTCGCGCCGCCGGTGATCCGGATGCGCCGGCCGCCGGCCGACGCGCTCGAACTCGCGGATGCGCTCGACGTGCTGAAGGCCGCGAAGAAGCCGCTGATCGTCGCCGGCGGCGGCGTGCTGTACAGCCAGGCGTGGGACGCGCTGCGCACGTTCGCCGACACGCACGGCGTGCCGGTCGCCGAATCGCAGGCCGGCAAGGGCAGCCTCGCGTGGGACCACCCGCTGAACCTCGGGGCCATCGGCGTGACGGGCTCGCCCGCCGCGAACCGCGCGGCCGCGCAGGCCGACGTGGTGTTCGCGATCGGCACGCGCCTGCAGGACTTCACGACCGGCTCGCACGCGCTGTTCGGCCATGCCACGCTGCTGAGCCTGAACGTGCAGCCGTTCGACGCGGGCAAGAAGCGCGGCCGGCAATTGATCGCCGATGCGCGCACCGGCCTCGGCCAGTTGTCCGCCGCGCTCGCGGGCTGGCGCGCGGAGGCGGCATGGACCGCCGCGAACCGCGACCAGGCCGCCGCGTGGAATGCGCGCGTGACCGAGCTGACCACGCGCGTGCCGAACGACACGCTGCCGTACGACGCGGAAGTGATCGGCGCGGTGCGCGACTCCGCGGCCGACGCGGGGCGCGACAGCGCGCGCGACGATCTCGTCGTGTGCGCGGCCGGCACGCTGCCGGCCGAGCTGCACAAGCTGTGGCGCAGCGGCGTGCCGGGCAACTACCACATGGACTATGCGTACTCGTGCATGGGCTACGAGATCGCAGGCGGCCTCGGCGCGAAGCTCGCGCGGCCCGAGCGCGAAGTGATCGTGATCGTCGGCGACGGCTCGTACATGATGCTCAACGCGGAACTCGCGACCTCCGTGATGCTCGGCCGCAAGCTCATCGTCGTGATCCTCGACAACCGCGGCTACGGCTGCATCGAGCGGCTGCAACTGAATTGCGGCGGCGCGAGCTTCAACAACATGCTCGACGACTGCGTGCCGGAAGGCGGCGAGCGCTCGACGATCGACTTCGCGATGCATGCGCGCGCGATGGGCGCCGAAGCCGTGCACGTGCGCGACGTCGGCGAATTGCGCCGCGAGATGAAGCGTGCGCGCGCGGCCACGACGAGCCAGGTGCTCGTGATCGACACGACGCACGAGCGCACGACCGCGGACGGCGGCGCGTGGTGGGAAGTCGCGGTGCCGCAGGTGTCCGCGCGCGCCGGTGTCGAACGCGCGCACCACGCGTATCTCGACGAAAAAACCCGGCAGCGGCGCTGAACCGTTTTCTCTTCCCATGGGCCGCCCCGCGAAAACAACAACCGAACCAAGGAACCGCGTCATGAGCTGGAACGTTCGCATCGGTATCAATCCCCTGTCGTGGATGAACGACGACCTGCCGTCGCTCGGCGGCGAGACGCCGCTCGAGACGGCGCTGAAGGAAGGCGCCGAGATCGGCTATGCGGGCTTCGAGCTCGGCAACAAGTTTCCGAAGACGGGCCCCGAGCTGAAGGCGAAGCTCGCCGAATTCGGGCTCGTGTGCGTGTCGGGCTGGTATTCGGGCTTCCTCGCGGAAGTCGAGCGGGGCATGAGCGATGCCGACGCGGTCGCCGCCGAGATCGAGCGCTGCCGCGCGCACATGACGAAGCTGCAGGTGAACGACGTGAAGGTCGTGGTGTACGGCGAATGCGCGGGGACGATCCAGGGCAGCATCGACACGCCGGTCGCGAAGCGGCCGCGCTTCGTCGACGATGAAAGCTGGCGGCGCTACGCGGCGCGCCTCGACGCATTCGGCGCGCACCTGCTCGATACCTACGGGATCAAGCTCGCCTACCATCACCACATGGGCGCCTACGTCGAATCGCCGGACGACGTCGACCGCCTGATGGCGCTGACCGATCCCGCGAAGGTGTTCCTGCTGTTCGACACGGGTCACGCGTATTTCGGCGGCGCGGCCGATCCAGTCGCACTGCTGAGGAAGCACGTGTCGCGCGTCGTCCACGTGCACTGCAAGGACGTGCGGCCGCAGGTCGTCACGCAGGCGCGCAACGGCGGCTGGAGCTTCCTGAACGGCGTGATCAACGGCACCTTCACGGTGCCGGGCGACGGCGCGCTCGACTACGAAGCGACGCTGCGCACGCTGAAGGATGCCGGCTACGAAGGCTGGCTCGTCGTCGAGGCCGAGCAGGATCCGGCCGTCGCGCCGAGCTACCAGTATGCGAAGAAGGGCTACGCGTCGCTGCGCGCGATCGTCGACCGGTTGAGCGCGTGAGCGCTGTGATCCCCGCTATTCCCCCCATTGTGGAGCCCCGTTCCATGACGATTTCTCCCCTGCTGGTCAAGGCATCCGCCGGCCGCGAAATCTGCAACGTGACGCCCGAGTCGGCCGGCTGGAAACACGTCGGCTTTCGCGCGCTGCGCCTGAAGGCCGGCGACACCGAAACGCTCGACACCGGCACGCGCGAACTGTGCGTCGTCGTGCTCACGGGCACGCTGCGCGCGCAAGTCGACGGTGAAACCTACGATGCGCTCGGCAAGCGCGACAGCGTGTTCGAAGAAGTGTCGCCGGACGCGCTGTACGTGCCAGGCGGCAAGACCGTCACGCTGGTCGCGACGCGCGACGCGGAGGTTGCGCTATGCACCGCGCCTTATGCGAGCGGCGACAAGCGCGTGCAGCGCCTGGACGGCGAACGGATGCGTCGCGCGGTGCGCGGGCAAGGCACCAACACGCGCTACGTGTGCGACATCCTGATGGGCGACAACCCGGCCGCCGACCGGCTCTTGGTCGTCGAAGTGATCACGCCCGCGAGCCATTCGAGCAGCTATCCGCCGCACAAGCACGATCGCGACGCGGCGCCCGACGAAACGTCGCTCGAGGAAACCTATTACCACCGGATCGATCCGCCGCAGGGTTTCGCGTTCCAGCGCGTGTACACGGACGATCGCAGCCTCGACGAAGCGTGCGCGGTCGAGAACCACGACGTGGTGATGGTGCCGCGCGGCTATCACCCGGTGGTCGCGCCGCACGGCTACAACCTGTACTACCTGAACGTGATGGCCGGGCCGAGCCGCGCATGGGCGTTCAGGAACGATCCCGCGCACGAATGGATGCTCGACGCGGCGCCCAAGCGCTGACTCGCTGATGCCGCTGATGCGCTGAACGATCGACGGCCGGCGCGCGACGCGGCACGCGCGCGGACGAGCCGGACTTGCGACGACACGGAGCTGCCATGGCAATCCCCTTCCCGCGCTTCGCACCCGCGCCCTTCGGCGACGCCGCGTCGGCGCCGATGCTGACGCACTTCGATGCCGACGCCGCGCGCCGGCTCGGCGACATCGCGATCAATCTCGCGTCGCGGCGCGGGCTGCCGATCGCGGTCGGCATCGTCGGTGAAGCCGCACCGCTGTTCTATTGCGCGCTCGACGGCAGCCGCGCGCACGACAGCGACGCGATCCGCCGCCGGCAGAACACGGTATTGCGTTTCGGCGTCAGCTCGCTCGAGGTCGGCGCGCGCTTTCGCCGTGCCGGCCGGTCGTTGCAGTCGCAGGGATTGTCGGACGCCGACTATGCGCTCGACGGCGGCGGCGTGCCGTTACTGCTTGCGGGTGGTGGAATCGTCGGCGCGATGGCGGTCGCTGGGCTCGACGACGAACACGATCACGCGCTCGTCGTCGAGAGCCTGCACTGGCATGTCGGCGCGAACGCGCTCGCGATGATCGCGTAGCGGCGCGCGCCGACCTGGCGCGTCAGTGCAGCCCGCCGCTCGCGACGAGGCGCTCGCCGGTCAGCCAGCGCGCATCGTCCGACGCGAGGAACACGGCGACCGACGCGATGTCGTCCGGTTCGCCGAGGCGGCCGAGCGGCGTCTCGCTGCGCACCTGCTTGTCGAGATCCGAACCGATGATGCCCGCGCTGTGCGTGCCTTCGGTCACGATCATCCCCGGGTTGATCGCGTTCACGCGAATCTTGCGCGGGCCGAGCTCGAGCGCGAGCACGCCGGTGATCGCGTCGACGGCGCCCTTGGTACCGCTGTACACGGCGCTCGCGGGCGGCGTGATGCTCGTCACGACCGAGCTGATGTTGATGATGCTCGCGCCTTCGCCGAGATGCTTGACGGCGGCCTGCGTCGTCAGCAGCACGCCGAACACGTTCGTATCGAACTGCCGGCGATAGTGCTCTTCGGTGATCGTCTCGATCGGCGCGAATTCGTAGACGCCGGAGTTGTTGACCAGCACGTCCAGACGGCCATAGTTCTCGATCGCGGCATCGACGATGCGCTGCGCGTCAGCTGCCTTCGACACGTCGCCGCCCACCGCGACCGCGCGGCCGCCCGCCTCGACGATCGCGCTCACGACGGCGTCGGCCCCAGCCTTGCTGCTCGCATAATTGACAACGACCGACGCACCTTCGGCGGCCAGCGCCTTCGCGATCGCGGCGCCGATTCCCTTGGACCCGCCCGTGACGACCGCAACCTTGCCTGTCAGCTTGCTCATGATTTCATTCCTCAGTCGGAAGACTTTCGATGGATGGGAGCCGATTGCCGCGTGCGCGGCGCTCCGGCCTTGCTGGCAATATTCGCGGTTCGCGCGACGGCGATAAAGCGTCTCGACACGAATTGACTGGCGGGGTTTGCCGAACAATCGGCGCGCTTGGCCCTCAGCCGGCACTCAGCCACGCACTGACGACGTCGCCGCCGAGCCCGTCGAGCGCGCCGTCGTAGACGATCCGTCCCCGCCCCATCACCGCGACGCGCTGCGCGAGCCGCGGCGCGAGCTGCAGTCGCTGCTCGATCAGCAGGATCGCGACGCCGTCGGCCCGCAGGGCGGCGAGGCAGGCACCGACCTCGTCGACCGCGAGCGGTGCGAGCCCTCCGGCCGGTTCGTCGACGATCAGCACGCGCGGGCGGCCGGCAAGCGCACGCACCAGCGCGAGCACCTGCTGCTCGCCGCCCGACAGCCGCCCGGCCTTCACGTCGATCCGTGCGGCCAGCAGCGGAAAGCGCGCGAGCAGCCGGTCGAGCGCCGCGCGTTCGGCCGCGCCGCGCACACCGCGCAGCCCGAGCCGCAGGTTCTCGCGCACGCTCAGCAGCGGAAACACGTCGCGGCTTTCGGCGACGTAAGCGACGCCGCGCCGCGCGATCTCGAACGCGCGGGCGCCCGCGCATTCGGCGCCGGCGATGCGCACCGAGCCCGCGGTGCGCACGAGCCCCATCACGGCCTTCGCGAGCGTCGAGCGGCCCGAGCCGTTGCGGCCGAGCAGCGCGAGCGTCTCGCCCGGCGCGAGCGCGAGATCGACGCCGTCGAGCACGGGCTGCATCCCGTACCACGCGCGCAGGCCGCGAATGTCGAGCAGCGCGCTCATGCGCCGTCGCCGAGATAGGCGGCGCGCACGGCCGGGTCCGCGCGGATCGCGTCGGGCGCGCCGGTCGCGACCACCGCGCCGCGCACCAGCACCGTCACGCGCTCGGCGAAGCCGAACACCGCATCCATGTCGTGCTCGATCATCAGCACCGTGCGGCCCTGCGTCGTCGCGCGGATCAGCGCGATCATCCGCGCCGCCTGGTCGCGGTTCATGCCTGCCGTCGGTTCGTCGAGCAGCAGCGTGCGCGCGCCGCTCGCGAGCGCGATGCCGAGGTCGAGCGCGCGCTGTTCCGCGTAGCCGAGTTCGCCGGCCGGCGCGTCGCGCCGCGCAGCGAGGCCGACGTCGTGCAGCACGCGCGCGGCCGCACGATCGACCGACGCCGATTCGCGCAGCCGGTTCCACCAGCGCCGCCGCTCGTCCGGCGCATGCAGCGCCGCGCAGCGCAGGTTGTCGAACACGGAGAGCCGCGCGAACGCACTCGTCTGCTGGAAACTGCGGCCGATGCCGAGCCGGCTCGCGACGACCGGCCCGCGTCCGCGCAGCTCGACGCCGTGCAGCACGACGCGCCCGCGCGTCGGCCGCGTCGCGCCCGCAATCACGCCGAACAGCGTCGACTTGCCCGCGCCGTTCGGCCCGATCAGCGCGTGACGCTCGCCGGCGCAGACGCTCAGATCGATACCGTCGAGCACCGTCTGCGCGCCGAAGCGCTGCACGATACCGTGCAGCGCGATCGCGTTGCCGTTCATCGCCCGCCCTCCCGCTTGCCGTGCCCGGGGTGCATCAGCCGCGCGCGCCAGCCCCACAGCAGCGTGCCGATGCCGGCCGCCGAGCACGCGACGACCCAGCCGGCCGGCGCATCGGCATCGATGCCCCACGCGCCGAACGCGATGCCGGCGCCGTCGTCCTGCGCGAAGCGCCACGCATAGCCGAGCTCGGCCGCGCAGACGATCGCGACGCCCCAGAACACGCAGGCGCCGACGCCGCACAGCACGCGCCAGCGCTCGGCGGCCGGCGCGTCGCGGCGCAACGCATGCACGAGCGTCTGCGCGAGGCCCGCGATCCCGCCGGGCGCCGCGACGACGACCGCGACGAACAGCACGCCGAGATACAACGCCCATGCACGCGACACGCCCGCGACGACCACGCTCAGCGCGGTCAGCACCACGGCACCGGCCGCCGGCCCGAAGAACGTGCCGGTGCCGCCGATCACCGCGGCGATCAGCACGGTCGCCGAGCGCGCCATCGACAGGCTGTCGGGCGTCGCGATCTCGACGTCGATCAGCGTCAGCGTGCCGGCGATACCCGCGAAGAACGACGCGCAGGTGACCATCGCGAGCCGCACGCGGCGCGGCTCGGTGCCGAGCGCCGCCACGCGCGCGGGGTTGTCGCGCACCGCGTTCGCGAGCCGCGCGAGCGGCGTGCGCGTCAGCGCGCGCATCGCCAGCGCCGACACGATGCACCACGCGGCGATCACCGCGTAGGCCTGCGCCGGCGCGCCGAACTGCCAGCCGCCCCATGGCGTGCCGCTCGCGCGGTCGATCGGCACACCGCCGAGACCGCCGAACCACGCCGGCACGCTCCACGCGGCGGCCGCGACGCATTCGGCGAGACCGAGCGTGATCATCGCGAACACGGTGCCCGCGCGGCGTGTCGCGAGCAGCCCGGCGATGAACCCGAAACCGGCGCCCGCCACGCCGCCGACGAGCGGCAGCAGCGGCAGCGGACCGCCGACACGATTGAACCAGTGCGCGGCGGCGAACGCGCCGAGGCCCGCGAACGCGGCGTGACCGAACGACAGCAGCCCGGTCGTGCCGAGCTGCAGGTTGTACGACAGCGCGAGCACGACGAGCGCGGCCGTCTGCGCGAGATAGCCGAGCACCGCGCCATGCGGCCACAGCCACGCGGGCAGCGCGACGCACGCGGCGAACAGCACCCAGCGCAGCGCGCCGGCCCGCGCGCGGCTATCCATCGACACGCTCGCCGAACAATCCGCGCGGGCGGGCGACCAGCACCGCGACGAGCAGCAGGTACGGAACCAGCGGTGCGAGCTGCGCGATCGATACGGCCGCGACGCTGTCGGGCAGCGCGACGCCCGCCCAGTGCGCGAAGTCACGCAGCGACGTGTCGCTGGACGCCGCGAAGGTCTGCGCGAAGCCGACCGCGAGCGACGCGACGAACGCGCCACCGAGCGAACCGAGCCCGCCGATCACGACGACTGCGAACACCACCGACCCGACCGTCTCGGCCAGCGCCGGTTCGATCACCGCGAGCGGCGCGCCGATCACGCCGGCCAGCGCCGCGAGCGCGGTGCCCGCGCCGAACAGGCCCGTCATCACGCGCGGCACGTCGTAGCCGAGCGCTTCGACGGCCGCGCGGTGCGTGAGCGCGGCACGCACGACGAGCCCGATGCGCGACGCGCGCAGCAGCGCGCCGAGCGCGACCAGCATCGCCGCGGACATCGCCATCATGAAGAGCCGGTAGCGCGGCAGCGCGAGGCCGAATACGGTCACGGGCGCGCCGTCGAACAGCGCCGGCACGGGCGCCGGCAGCGGCGTGAGGCCCCATACGAGTTTCGCGCCCTCGCCGATCAGGTACGCGAGGCCGAAGGTCAGCAGCAGTTCGCTCGTGTGGCCGCCGCGCGCCTGCACGCGGCGCAGCAGCCAGCGCTCGCAGCCGGCGCCGATCAGCCCGACGGCGAGCGGCGCGAGCACGAACGCGGGCCAGAAACCCGCAGCGGCCGCGATGCTGTAGCCGACGTACGCGCCGAGCATGTAGAAGCTCGCATGCGCGAAGTTGAGCACGCCCTGCACGCTGAAGATCAGCGTCAGGCCGGCCGACAGCATGAACAGCAGCAACCCGTAGCTGAGGCCGTTGAACGCCTGGAGCGCGAACGCGTGCACCACCGCGCGCCTGTCAGCCGGCGAGCGGTTCGAGCGCCGCGCGCAGCGCGTCCGGCAGCGGCACCGGGCGGCGCGTGCCGCGATCGACGTACACGTGCACGAAATGCCCCTGCGCCGCCGGCGAGCGCTCCCCGGCCGCGAACAGCCCGATCTCGTAGCGCACGCTCGACGTACCGAGCTTCGCGACGCGCAGCCCCGCATCGACCGACTGCGGAAACACGAGCGGCGCGAAGTAGTTGCATTGCGTGTCGACCACGAGCCCGATCGTCTGCCCGTGCTCGACGTCGAGCACGCCCGCGCGGATCAGGTATTCGTTCACGACGGTGTCGAAGTAGCTGTAATAGACGACGTTGTTCACGTGCCCGTAGACGTCGTTGTCCATCCAGCGGGTCGTGATCGGCAGGAAGTGGCGATAGGCGTCGCGCGGACGCGGTTGCGGCTTGTCGGACATGGCGATGGCGGTCAGGACGAGTGGGACGCCGCGCGGCGGCCGCGCGGAACGGCACGCCGGCGAGCGGCGAGGTGCCGCGACGCGACCCTGCGCGGCGCGGCGGATGAAATGCCGGGTGCGGCGCGGGCCGTCACTGCTCCGCTCGATCGACGAATTCGAAATCGAGGCCGCGCGCGCGCATCCAGTCGGCCAGCGCGTAGCCGGTGCCGGCCCGCCACGGGCGCAGCCGCGGCGGATCGACGAGCCGGTATTCGAGCAGTTCCGGCGACAGCGCGACGGTGCCCGATGCGCGCACGTGGTACGCGATGATCAGCTCGTTCTTGCGGATGAATTCATAGACGCCGACGAGCGTGACCTGCTCGGCCTTCAGCGCGGTTTCCTCGAACACCTCGCGCGCGATGCCGTCCTCGGGCGTCTCGCCGTTCTCGAGGAAGCCGGTGATCAGCGCGAACATCCCGTCCGGCCAGGCCGCGTTGCGCGCGAGCAGGATCTTGCCGTCGAGTTCGACGATCGCGGCCACCACCGGCAGCGGGTTGTTCCAGTGCACGTAGCCGCACGCGTCGTCCGGGCACGCACGGCGGACGCGGCCGCCCTCGTGTTCGGGATCGGCGCGCTCGGTCAGCGGGCTCGCGCAGCGCGGGCAGAAACGGTAGTCGGCGGTGGTCATCGATGGGGATCTGGCAGGCACCCGGCGGCCGCCCTCGGCCGCCCGCACGGCGCGGAAAAGGCCTCATTCTAGCGAGTTTGCGAGCGACCGGATCGATCGGCGCGGACGTTCGTCCGCGCGTCGGGCCGCCTTTCGGTCCGAGTCGATAGACGGCGCATCCGGGCGAGGCCCGAGCCATGCTTGCGGCGCGGCAGCATCGCGCCATCGCCGTACCGCAGGCAGGAGCCGGCCGAAATGCGCGGTCCGGCCGGCATGTTGATTCAGCGGTCTAGTCCCAAATATTTCGCCTTATTTTAGTACTTGACCTATTTCCCCCGCGCGCAAGCGCCCAAACAATACCGATTCGCTCTGAGCGGCGCGCCCGCCGCGATAGACGTTTTGTCATTACGACTTCCATCATGCCGCCTCGAAACACCAGACCGGCACGGCGGCGGCGAATGCCGTCAGGCATCGCTGTGCTGCTGTCGGCCATCGTCTTACTGATGACGCTCGCCCCGAGCCACGCCCGGGCCGCAACCATTACCGCCTTCGGCAACCAACGCATCGCCGTGCCGTCGACGACGCCCGTCGGGACGGTTGTCTCGCGCGATTACTACACGCCGCGGGACCTGTGCGGCAGCGATACCTGCGAAATCACGAGTACGATTTTCTATCCGAAAGGCAGCCTGCTCGGCATGAGTGACGGGCCGGACATCGAGACACGCGTGGCAGGCCTGTCGACGCGCATTCTGTACGATGGCGTACCAGCCACCGCAAGCACCAAGACGACGGTGCGCAACAGCGTCGAAGTCCAGTTGTTTCGCGACAGCCGCACGCCGAAGAACGGCAGCCTGAAGCCGTTCATCTTCAACATGTACTTTATCGTCAACTACAAAGCCGGTTTGCTGAGCGAGCCGACGAGCGTCTACCTCGCTGCAAACACCGTCTTCATCGCCGGCACCTGCATGGTTCCGTCCCAAACCGTGGTATTGCCGACGGTATCTCCGGCCAATTTCAACGGTATCGGCAGCACCGCGGGAACGAAGCCGTTCATGCTCCAGTTCCTCGATTGCCCGGCCGGATTCAACAAGATCGGCTATCAGTTCATGCCGTTGAACGGCCGGATTCCAGGTCTGCCCGGAACCCTCGCATTGCGTCCGGATTCGACTGCATCGGGCGTCGGCATTCAACTCTTCAACGTGCAACAGTCCGAATATGCGCCGCTCGGGCAGTCGCGCCCCACGCCGTACAACGGACAGGCTGGCTCCTACACGCTGCCGTTCACGGCCTCGTACGTGCAGACCGATCCGGTCATCCGGGGCGGGTCGGTCCGCTCGGACGCCGTGGTCCTGCTGGACTATCAGTGAGCGGACCGCACATGGCCGACCGCCGTCGCGCAATCCGGTCCCGTCACGACAAAGAGCGCGTTCGATCGATTGCCCGTGCGTTGCGGGATGCGACGTCGTCAGGTGCATCGGCGCCGGGCGTCAGCGCGCCGGACGCGATGACGCAATCGCGCCGAAGCCGGCGGCACCGACGAGCAACGCGCCCGCCGCGACCCACAGCGCCGGCGAGAACGACCCGAAACGCGCGGTCAGCGGCGCGGCGACGAGCGGACCGAGAATCTGGCCGACCCCGTACGACGCGGTCGCATAGCCCATCAGCCCGGCCGCGCGCTCGCCGTGCAGCCGCCGCGCCTCGCGCATCGCGAACAGCGTGATCGCCGTGAACGGCAGGCCGAGCAGCGCGCTGCCGACCGAGAAACCGGCCGCGTTCGGCCACACGATGCCCGCCGCGATCCCGAGCGCCTGCGTCGTGCAGCCGGCGGCGAGCAGCAGCCGATTGTCCCAGTGGCCGGGCAGCCGCGCGGCGGCGATCGCGCCGACGATCAGCGCCGCGCCGAACATCGGCCAGAACAGGTCCGGCCACGGCGAGCCGGCCGGCAGCGCGGCGCGCGCGATCACCGGCAGGAACGTCGCGGTGATGATGTAGCCGAAGCCCGGCATCCCGTACAGCACGACGAGCCACGCGGCGTCGGCCCGATGGCGTCGGACGTCGTGCGGTGCGGCGGCCGTCGCCGCCGGCCGGGCGGGCGCGGCGGGCGGCGCAACTGCCGGCGTGGTGCCGAAGATGCGCCAGATCGCGACCGACAGCATCGCGGACAGCACCGCGAAGCCGAGCCAGCCGGGCGCCGCGCGATGGCCGGCGAGCGCGCCGCCGATCAGCCCCGTCAGCACGATACCGACACCGGGCCCCGCGTAGATCACCCCGCTCCACTCGGGCGCGTGCAGCTCGGTGAGCCGCCGCAGCCCCCATTGCGACACGAACACGAACGTCCACGCGCTGACGACACCCGCGACGAAGCGCACGACGAGCCATGCCGAAAGCAGATGGCCGACGCCCATCGCGGCGGTCAGCAGCACGGTGGCCGCGAGCCCGAAGCGCACCATCCGCGCGGGCGCGACCCGCACGGCCGCGCAGCTGACCGCGCCGACGAAATAGCCCGCGTAATTCGCCGACGCGAGCCAGCTGCCGGCCTTCAGGCCGATCGAGCCGTCGGCGAGCATCAACGGCAGCAGCGGCGTGAACGCGAAGCGGCCGACGCCGAGCGCGACCGCGAGCCCGATCATGCAGGCGAGCGCGGCCGCGCGGGCGCGGCGGTCGGCGTCATCGGACGGGTGGGTGCCGGCAGCGGCACTCGGCGCATCGGAACGGGACATGGCGGCATGGGCCGCGCGCGGTGCGCGCCGGCCGGAACGGAAATCGGAACGCTTGTATCGTAGCTTGACCAAACGTTCTCTAAAAATGAATAATTGAGAATCAACATATCTCTCGGAGAGAATCATGGACTTGGCGGCACTGGCGATTTTCCGGGCCGTCGTGCGCGAGAACGGCGTGACGCGCGCGGCAGCGAAGCTCAATCGCGTGCAGTCGAACGTGACGACGCGCATCAAGCAGCTCGAGGAGGAACTCGGCGCGGCGCTGTTCGTGCGTGACGGCCGCCGGCTGGTGCTGACGCCGGCCGGGCACACGCTGCTGCCGTACGCGGAGCGGCTGCTCGCGCTGGCCGACGAGGCGCGCGACGCGGTGCGCGAGGACACGCCGCGCGGGCGGCTGCGGCTCGGCACGATGGAGAGCACGGCCGCGAGCCGGCTGCCGACCGTGCTCGCGCGCTATCACCATGCGTGGCCCGACGTATCGCTGGAACTCGTGACCGGCACGACCGGCTGGCTGATCGACAGGGTGCGCGACTTCGAGGTCGACGCCGCGCTGTTCGCGCGTCCGCCCGCACCGGATACGCTGCCGGACACGTTCGAGACGGTGCCGGTCTACCGCGAGGATCTCGTGCTGCTGACGCCGCGCGGCCATCCGCCGGTGCGCACGCCGCGCGACGTGATCCTGCCGACGCTGCTCGCGTTCGAACGCGGCTGCACGTACCGGAAATACGTCGAGCAATGGTATGCGGCGCACGGCGTGAAAGCCGCGCGCGTGCTCGAGCTCGGTTCGTATCATGCGATCGTCGCGTGCGTGGCGGCCGGCGCGGGTGTCGCGGTCGCGCCGCGCTCGGTGCTCGAGCTGCAGCCCGAGACCGGCAACGTCACGGCCCATACGATCGCCGAACTCGAAGGGATCGACACGGTGCTCGCATGGCGGCAGGGTTATGCGTCGGCGGCGCTCGCCGCGCTGCGCGATGCGCTCGGCGAACCGGCCGCACGGCAGCCTGGAGATGGAGCCAAGGCGCCGCTGGTGGCGCCAGTCTGAGCCCGGCCTTAATCGGCAGCGCCGGCCAAAAGCAAAACGACCCGACCGGCCAACGCCGATCGGGTCGTTTTTTTCATGCGATGCGATGGGGCCGGCAAGCCCGCATCGCATCGGCCGAGACGATCAAAGACGCGCTTCGACCCAGCCCTTGACGCCCGCGAGCGCGCCCGGCAGGTTCGCCGGGTCCGTGCCGCCTGCCTGCGCCATGTCCGGACGGCCGCCGCCCTTGCCGCCGACCTGCTGCGCAACGAAGTTCACGAGCTCGCCGGCCTTGACCTTCTTGCTCGCATCCGGCGTGACGCCCGCGATCAGGCTGACCTTGCCGCCTTCGACGGCCGCCAGCACGATCGCCGCGCTCTTCAGCTTGTCCTTCAGCTTGTCGACCGTTTCGCGCAGCGTCTTCGCGTCCGCGCCGTCGAGCGTCGCGGCCAGCACGTACACGCCGCCGACTTCGGTGGCCTGCTGCGCGAGCTCGTCGCCCTGGCTCGACGCGAGCTTCGACTTCAGCGCGCCCAATTCCTTCTCGAGCGACTTCACCTGGTCCTGCACCTGCGCGATGCGCTGCGTGAGTTCCGACGGCTGCGCCTTCAGCGCGGCCGCCGCTTCGTTCATGCGGGCGTCGAGATCCTGCACGAAGCGCACCGCGTTGTCGCCGGTGATCGCCTCGACCCGGCGGATGCCGGCCGCGACACCGCCTTCGACGACGATCTTGAAGAAGCCGATGTCGCCGGTGCGATGCACGTGCGTGCCGCCGCACAGTTCGCGCGAGAAGCCGAGGTCGAGCACGCGCACTTCGTCGCCGTACTTCTCGCCGAACAGCGCCATCGCGCCGCCCTTCACCGCTTCGTCGTACGGCATCACGCGCACGATGCCCGGCGCGTTGGCCAGGATTTCGTTGTTGACGATCTGCTCGACGCGACGAATTTCGTCGTCGGTCATCGGCGCGTTGTGCGCGAAGTCGAAACGGGTTTTCTCCGCATCGACGAGCGAACCCTTCTGCTGCACGTGCGCGCCGAGCACTTCACGCAGCGCCTTGTGCATCAGGTGGGTGGCCGAGTGGTTGCGCTGCGTGCGGGCGCGGCGGTGCGCGTCGATTTCCGCGCGCAGCACGTCGCCGATCTTCAGCGTGCCCTGCTCCAGCGTGCCGTGATGGCCGACCACGTCGGCCTGCACCTTCAGCGTGTCGGCCACCGCGAAGCGCGTCGCGGCGTTCGCGAGCACGCCCTGGTCGCCAACCTGGCCGCCCGATTCCGCATAGAACGGCGTGTGGTCGAGCACGACGACCGCATCCTGGCCGGCCTTCACCTCGTTGACGGCCGAACCGTCGACGTACAGCGCGACGACCTTCGCGTCGTCGAACGCGATTTCCTCGTAACCGTGGAAGGTGGTTTTCGCGCCCGTGTATTCGAGGCCCTGCGTGGCCTTGAACTTGCCGGCCGCGCGGGCCTGCTCGCGCTGGCGCGCCATCGCGTCGTCGAATGCCGGCTCGTCGACCGTCATCCCGCGCTCGCGGCACACGTCGGCCGTGAGGTCGAGCGGGAAGCCGTAGGTGTCGTGCAGCTTGAACGCGAGTTCGCCGTCGAGCACCTTGCCGCCCTTCGCTTCGACGTCGGCGAGTGCCGCCTCGAGGATCGACATCCCGTGCTCGATCGTCTCGAAGAAGCGCTCCTCCTCCTGGCGCAGCACGTCGGTCACGCGCTGCTCGGCTTCCTTCAGCTCCGGATAGGCCGCGCCCATCTCGGCGACGAGGTCGGCCACGAGTTTGTGGAAGAACGAGCCCTTGCGGCCGAGCTTGTAGCCGTGGCGAATCGCGCGGCGCACGATCCGGCGCAGCACGTAGCCGCGGCCTTCGTTGCCGGGAATCACGCCGTCGACGATCAGGAACGAGCACGCACGGATGTGATCGGCGATCACCTTCAGCGAGTTGTTGGTGAGGTCGCTGATCTCGGTCACGCGCGCGGCGGCCTTGATCAGGTTCTGGAACAGGTCGATCTCGTAGTTGCTGTGCACGTGCTGCAGCACCGCGGCGAGGCGCTCGAGGCCCATGCCGGTGTCGACCGACTGCTTCGGCAGGCGCGTCATGTTGCCCTGCGCGTCGCGGTTGAACTGCATGAACACGAGGTTCCAGATCTCGATGTAGCGGTCGCCGTCTTCTTCAGGCGACCCCGGCGGGCCGCCCCACACGTCCGGGCCGTGGTCGTAGAAGATTTCCGTGCACGGGCCGCACGGGCCGGTGTCGCCCATCGTCCAGAAGTTGTCCGACGCGTAGCGCGCGCCCTTGTTGTCGCCGATCCGGATGATCCGCTCGGTCGGCACGCCGACTTCCTTCGCCCAGATGTCGTAGGCTTCGTCGTCTTCCTGGTAGACGGTGACCCACAGCTTTTCCTTCGGCAGCTGGTAGACCGTGGTCAGCAGCTCCCATGCGAAGCGGATCGCGTCGTGCTTGAAGTAGTCGCCGAACGAGAAGTTGCCGAGCATCTCGAAGAACGTGTGGTGGCGCGCCGTGTAGCCGACGTTCTCGAGGTCGTTGTGCTTGCCGCCCGCGCGCACGCTGCGCTGCGCCGTCGTGGCGCGCGAGTACGGACGCGGGTCCGTGCCGAGGAACACGTCCTTGAACTGGACCATGCCCGAGTTCGTGAACATCAGCGTGGGGTCGTTACCGGGCACGAGGCTCGACGAGCGGACGATCGTGTGGCCCTTCGATTCGAAGAATTTGAGGAATTTCTCGCGGATTTCGGCAGCTTTCATGGCGTGCGGGGAATGTCTGGCTGAGACGGCTTCAAACGCCGGCCGTCCTCGCGGACGCACGGCGGGCAAATATCGTAAACGATCGATTATACGATACCGATCGGTCGCCAAGACGCAGCGGCCCGCCGTGCCGGACGACCGGCCCGGGCCACCCGCGCGGCCGATTCGCCTTAAGATGGTCGGCATGCCGATCCGCCTTGCCCGAAGGCGAGCCATGAAAGGAGACGATTCGACGATGGGTGCCCTGAGCCATATCCGCGTGCTGGACCTCACCCGCGTGCTCGCGGGCCCATGGTGCGCGCAAACCCTTGCCGATTTCGGCGCGGACGTGATCAAGGTCGAGCGCCCCGGCGCCGGCGACGACACGCGCCACTGGGGGCCGCCGTACCTGAAGGACGCGGCCGGCGCCGACACCGCCGAGGCCGCCTACTACCTCGCGGCGAACCGCAACAAACGCTCGGTCACGGTCGACATCGCGACGCCGGAAGGCCAGCAGATCGTGCGCGAGCTCGCCGCGCAAAGCGACGTCGTGCTCGAGAACTACAAGGTCGGGCAGCTCGCGAAATACGGGCTCGACTACGAATCGCTGCGCGCGGTGAAGCCCGATCTCGTCTACTGCTCGGTCACGGGCTTCGGCCAGACCGGCCCGTACGCGCATCGCGCGGGCTACGACTTCATCGTCCAGGGCATCGGCGGCTTCATGAGCATCACCGGCGAGCGCGACAGCGAGCCGGGCGGCGGCCCGCAGAAGGCCGGCGTCGCGATCGCCGATCTCGCGACGGGCCTCTATTCGACGATCGCGGTGCTCGCCGCGCTCGCGCACCGCGACCGCACGGGCGAAGGCCAGTACATCGACATGGCGCTGCTCGACGTGCAGGTCGCGCTGCTCGCGAACATGAACACCAACTTCCTCGCGAGCGGCAAGCCGCCGGTACGCTGGGGCAACGCACACCCGAACATCGTGCCGTATCAAACATTCCAGACGAGCGACGGCTGGATCATCGTCGCGGTCGGCAACGACGGGCAGTTCCGCAAGTTCGTCGAGGCCGGCGGCCGCGCCGAGCTGGCCGACGACGAACGGTTCGCGACCAACCCGTCGCGCGTGCGCCATCGCGACACGCTGGTGCCGATCCTCGCGCAGATGGTGAAGACACGCGGCAAGGCCGACTGGATCGGCACGCTGGAAGCGGCCGGCGTGCCGTGCGGGCCGATCAACGAACTCGACGAAGTGTTCGACAACGAACAGGTGGTCGCACGCGGGATGCAGGTGTCGCTGCCGCATCCGTGCGGCGCGGACGTGAAGCTCGTGCGCAACCCGATCCGGATGAGCGCGACGCCGCCGGATGCGCGCACGGCCCCGCCGCTGCTCGGCGCGCAGACCGAAGCGGTGCTGCGCGACATGCTCGGCTACGACGACGAACGGATTGCCGCGTTGAAGGCGAAGCAGGCGATCTGAGCCCGCGGGAATGCGCGTCGCGGCGCCTTCGGCGGCGCGGCGGCGTGCGACCGGTCATCGATGGCCAGTGAATCGGGGGCTAGCGCGCGAGCGCGTCGAGCCAGCCGCGGGCGTCGGGCCAGTCGCCGAGCCCGCTGTCCGCGTTGAGGTGGCCGCGCGGGCCGAGGTCATGGAACGCGCTGCCCCACGCATGCGCGCAGCCGCGCGCGAACGCGAGCGAGCCGTACGAATCGTCGCTGCTCGCGGCCACGCAGGTCGGAAACGGCAGCCGTTCGTGCGGCACCGGCCCGAAGCCGTGCGCGTCGACCGGAAACCCGGGCCCGGCCGGATCGGGCAGCGCGACGAGCAGCGCGCCGCGCACCTTCGCGAGCGCGGCCGGCCGCGCGTAGCGGGTCGCCCACCACGCGGTGGTCAGCGTGCCGAGGCTGTGCGCGGCGATCATCAGCGGGCCCGGCGCGGCCTCGATCGCGCGATCGAGCGCGAGACACCAGCCGTTGCGGAACGCATGGTCCCAGTCGGGCATCGCGATGCGCACGAAACGCGCGTCGGCGCGCTCCCAGCGGCTTTGCCAGTGGGACGGACCGGAGTTGCCGTAGCCCGGCAGCACGAAAACGGGAAAATCGCTCATGGAGGATTCGTCGACGCATGAAGTCGTTATGTGACGTCGACGCAGTGTCGCACACCCGCTCCTCCCTGATGTTGCCTGTCGAATCGCGGAAGGGATGTGCGAGGTCGTGACGCATGGCGAACGCCGTCACGACCGGCCGGCGCGCATGCGCGCCGGCGTCGATCAGCGCACGCCGGCGCCGACCAGGCCGCCTGCCGCGGCGCCGGCAACCGTGCCGACCGGGCCGCCCGTGATCAGGTAGCCGAGCGCGCCGCCCGCGGCCGCGCCGATACCGGCGTTGCGTTGCGTATGCGTCATCGCGCATGCGCCGAGTTGCGACAGGGCCGCGACGATTAGCGCGGTACGAACGAGAAAAGTGGTCTTCTTCATCATGGATTATTGGCTTCCTCCCGCCACGCAAAAGGCCGCTGGCGGCATTGAATCGGTGAAGCCATCATAGGAAAAGCCGAACGCGCCGGGCAATGCGATTTACGTCGTGTTACAGCGGACACAATATCGAGATATTGCGGGACGCAGCGCCAACCGGCCCTTGCAGCGCCGCAACCCGCGCGGGACGGACCCCGCTCAGGTAGAATTACAGATTAAACCGGCGCGACGCGCCGACACAACCTGACGCCAACCGCATGAGCACCGAACGTAACGACGCCCCCGCGGCTTCCAACTTCATCCGCAACATCATCGACGACGACAACCGCACCGGCAAATGGGGCGGCCGCGTCGAAACGCGCTTCCCGCCCGAGCCGAACGGCTATCTGCACATCGGCCATGCGAAGAGCATCTGCCTGAACTTCAGCGTCGCGCGCGACTACGGCGGCGTGTGCCACCTGCGCTTCGACGACACGAACCCGGAAAAGGAAAGCGTCGAGTACGTCGACTCGATCGTCGACGCGGTGCGCTGGCTCGGCTTCGACTGGCGCAAGGATGCGGTCGACCACCAGTATTTCGCGAGCGATTACTACGACAAGCTGTACGAATTCGCCGAGCTGCTGATCCAGCGCGGCAAGGCGTACGTCGATAGCCAGAGCGCCGACGAAATGCGCGCGAACCGCGGCTCGCTGACCGACGGCGGCAAGCCGTCGCCGTACCGCGACCGTTCGCCCGAGGAAAACCTCGACCTGTTCCGCCGGATGAAGGCCGGCGAGTTCAAGGAAGGCGAGCACGTGCTGCGCGCGAAGATCGACATGGCGTCGCCGAACATGAACATGCGCGACCCGGTGATCTACCGGATCCGCTACGCGCACCACTACCGCACCGGCGACGCATGGTGCGTGTATCCGATGTACGACTACACGCACTGCATCTCGGATGCGCTCGAGGGCATCACGCACTCGCTGTGCACGCTCGAGTTCGAGGATCACCGCCCGCTGTACGACTGGGTGCTGAACGAACTCGCGGATGCCGGCATGTTCACGCGTCCGCTGCCGCAACAGATCGAATTCTCGCGCCTGAACCTCACGTACGCGATCACCAGCAAGCGCAAGCTGCTGCAGCTCGTCACCGAAGGTCACGTCGAAGGCTGGGACGATCCGCGCATGCCGACGATCGTCGGGATCCGCCGCCGCGGCTTCACGCCGGAGAGCATCCACCTGTTCTGCGAGCGGATCGGCGTGACGAAGGTCGATTCGTGGATCGACATGAGCGTGTTCGAAGGCGCGCTGCGCGACGATCTCGACGACAAGGCGCCGCGCACGGTCGCCGTGCTCGATCCGCTGAAGCTCGTGATCGACAACTATCCGGAAGACCTCGAGGAAGCGTGCACGGCCCCCGTGCATCCGCATCATCCGGAGCGCGGCGTGCGCACGTTCCCGATTTCGCGCGAGCTGTGGATCGAACGCGAGGACTTCGTCGAGAACCCGCCGAAGGGCTATTTCCGCCTGTTCCCGGGCAACAAGGTGCGCCTGCGCTACGGCTATGTGATCGAGTGCACGGGCTTCGACAAGGACGCCGACGGCAACGTGACGGCCGTGCACTGCAACTACTTCCCGGACAGCAAGTCGGGCACGGAAGGCGCGAACACCTACAAGGTCAAGGGCAACATCCACTGGGTCAGCGCGAAGCATGCGCAGCCGGCCGAAGTGCGGATCTACGACCGGCTGTTCAAGGAGCCGCACCCGGACGCCGGCGGCGCGAACTTCCTCGAGGCGCTGAACCCCGATTCGAAGAAGGTCGTGCAGGCTTACGTCGAGCCGGGCAACGGCGACGTCGCGCCGGAAACGCGCCTGCAGTTCGAGCGTCACGGCTATTTCGTCGCCGACCGGGTCGATTCGAAACCGGGCAAGCCCGTGTTCAACCGGATCGTCGGGCTGCGCGACAGCTGGGGCAAGCCGGCCTGACGGTCTGCGGGGCGCGCGGCGTGAGGCTTCGAGCCGACGTCGCGCGATGATGAAAAAAACCGACCCTCGCGGTCGGTTTTTTATTGCGTGCGCGCCATTCGTGCCATCGACGACATCGAAGCCGCGGCGCTCACGCGCCCGTCAAACGCCGATGCAGCTCCGCGAGCAGCAGCTTCGTGCGAAACAGCCGCGCGAGGCTGCGGCTCGCATACGTATCGACGTCGCCGGGCGCCGTCCAGCGATACGCGTCCATCTCGGGAATCAGCGAGCCGTCGCGACGGCTCGGGAACAGCGACGTGCACGTGCAGTGCGCGGGATCGATCTCGTCGTCGGCGACCTGCACCGCGAACAGGTGCAGGTCCTTGTCGTGACGGTACGCGAAGCGGCCGAGATCGACCAGGCGCGCCGGCGCGAACTCGATGCCGGTTTCCTCGCGTAGTTCCCGCAGGGCCGCGTCGGCCGGCGACTCGCCGGGCTCGCCCTGCCCCTTCGGGATGTCCCAGTGCGTGGTATCCGTCGCATGCGCGAGGAATACGCGGCCGGCCCCGTCGAGAATCACGACGCCGCACGATACCGTGCGCGCCGCACCGCTGCGCTTCATCGCACCGTGCTCAGCGTTTCTGCAGTTGCCACTTGCCCGCGGCCGTCTTGCAGTAGACCGGCTTGAGCGTCATCGTCTGGCCCTTCGCGGTGATTTCGGTCGCGATTTCGCGGCAGGTCTTGCCGTCGGTTTCGGACGTCGACGGCGTGAGCTTCGCGTCGATCTGCGTGCCGCGGCCGTTGCTCTGCCACGTCGTGGTCTCGCCGTCCTTGCCTTCGTCGCGCACCTGCGCGACGGCCTTCGAGAGCGACGCGCGGTCGGTCTTGCTGAAATAGCTGATCGGCGTGTCGTTCAGGAAGTTCAGGTTGTTCTGCGCATGGGCGGGCAGCATCGCGGCTGCGCACGCAGCGCCGGCCAGCACGCGCGTAACGATGGAAAGGGATGCACGCATCGACATGTGTTGTTCTCCTTGGATGTTCGATCGAACGGCGCGGCGCGCGGCCGGGGAACCGGGGGCCGGCCATCCGGCGGCCGGCGCTCCGGCACGCGCCACGCCTGTCAGCGAGCGAGCATAGCATGCATGCTGTAAGGTCCGCGTTCTAGCGCGCGGCCGACACGGCCGCCGGTTGATATCCGTCAGTCAGCGTGCCCAGGAACGCGATCACGTCCTTGATCTCGGCCGCGTTCAGCGCGGGCGCGTCGCCGCGCTTGCGGTCGAACGGCGGCTCGCGGTTGATGTTCGGCCAATAGCGCTTCGGCAAATCGTCGTACACCTGCACCTTGCCGTGCACGACCGGATAGAACTTCTCCGGATGGATGTCGCGCTCGACGTAGAAGCGCATCACGTCCTCGAGCGAGTGATACACGCCGTTGTGGAAGAACGTCTTGCGCAGCGCGACGTTGCGCAGCGACGGCGTGCGGAACAGCCCGCAGAATTCGTCGCGGCCCTTCAGGTCGGTGCGCTCGGGGCCGCACGCGCCGAGATCGTAAAAACGCGGGTCGCGATTGACGGGCAGCGCACGGTTGCGCGGCACCGCGATCGCGATCAGCCCGAAATCGCTGAACTGCGGCGGGCCGCCTTCGAGCGTGCGCTGGCTCACGTGGCAGCTCGCGCAGTTGCCCTTCTTCTCGTCGTTGAACAGCTGCAGGCCGTGCAGCTCCGCGGGCGTGAGCTGCGCTCGGCCGGCCAGATACGCGTCGTATTTGCTCGTGTACGGATCGAACAGCGCCGGCTGCTGCTGGAACGCGTCGAGCGCGCGCAGCACAGCGCCGAACGTCGCCTGATCGTCGCCGAGCACCTGATCGCCGAACGCGTTGCGAAACGCGTCGACATACGGTGCGGCGCGAACCGCCTTCGCCACCCGCGCGGGCGAGCTGCTCATCTCGAACGGCGACGTGAGCGGGATGCGCGCCTGCGCATCCCGTGTGTCGACGCGACCGTCCCAGGTCAGGCCGCCGGTCGGACCCGCGTCGATGCTTTCATCGCCTTCGTCCGGCGAATCGTGGAAGTGCTCGCTGAACGGAGGGATGCCGCGCAGGTACTTCAGCGACGGCACCGCGCGAAAGCCGGTACGGTGCATGTCGTCGCCGCCGAGCTGCACCGACAGCGCGTTCGGCGGCCCGAACGCATGCTCGGCGCTATGGCACGACGCGCAAGCGAGCTTGCCGGACCCCGACAGCGACGGGTCGAAGAACAGCTGCTTGCCGAGCGCCGTCATCTGCTTCACGCCCTCGAACACCTGCGCGCGCGTTTGCGGCTGGCCGGCCGGCGCGACCGCCGGAGCGGCCGAAGCGGCCTGTGCCGCCGGCACGACGGACGCGGCCGACGCATTCGTGCCGGGCTGCGCATCGCAACCGGCGAGCGCCGCGAGTCCGCCCACAAGTGCCAGCGTGGCCGCGGCGGGGATCAGCGTTCGCGCGGACGCGAAGGATTTCAGAAGGCTGTGCATCGTCGTTCTTCTTGTAGCGGTGGGCAATCGGCCGGAGCTTATGTCAGTTCCGTGACGCTTGGATGACGTTAGACCGACAGTCAATTGAAAGCGCCCCTACACCCGTCTGTCAAATCGGTTCCAGATAATGCGCGCAGCCGGGCGGTACCGCGAGGTTCGTGCGCCGGCCCTTCCGCCACCCGGTTCCCACACGCGACCAACGACGAATGAGAGAGAACATCGCATGAAGAAGCACGCCTGGATTCGCTACGCGCCGATCGCCCTTGCGGCCGCGCTCAGCCTGACCGCCTGCGGCGGCGACGACGTCACGCAGCAGGGCCTGTCGGCCGTCAAGAACGTCGTCGTGATCTACGCCGAAAACCGCAGCTTCGACAACCTGTACGGCAACTTCCCGGGCGCGAACGGTCTGCAGAACGCGACGGCCGCGAACTCGGTGCAAAAGGATCGCGACGGCTCGACGATGGCGACGCTGCCGAAGATCTGGGGCGGCCTGACCGCGACCGGCATCACGCCGGCGGTGACCGAGGCCATGACGGCGAACCTGCCGAACGCGCCGTTCGCGATCGACGACCCGAAGGGTTTCAACCAGTCGATGAGCATCGCGACGCGCGACATCGTGCACCGCTTCTACCAGGACCAGATGCAGATCAACGGCGGCAAGAACGACATGTACGCCGCATGGACCGACGCGGGCGGCCTGACGATGGGCCACTACACGCCGGACCCGTCGAAGCTGCCGCTGTGGAAGATCGCGCAGCAGTACGTGCTCGCCGACAACTTCTTCATGGGCGCGTTCGGCGGTTCGTTCCTGAACCACCAGTATCTGGTCTGCGCGTGCGCGCCGTACTACCCGAACGCCGACAAGAGCCCGGCGGCCGGCAAGATCGCCGTGCTGAATGCCGACGGCAAGTCGCTGGCGGTCGCGGCCAACTCGCCTGCCTCCGCGCTGAGCGGGCCGCCGAAGTTCGTCAACGACGGCGCGCTCACGCCTGACTTCTACGGCATCAACACGATGCAGCCGGCGTATCAGCCGAGCGGCAACAAGGCGGCCTCGGGCGGCGACCCGCTGCTCGCCGACCCCGCCAATCCGTCGACGATGCCGCCGCAGACGGCGGCCAACATCGGCGACCTGATGACCAGCGCGGGCGTGTCGTGGGCGTGGTATTCCGGCGCGTGGGGTCAGGCGCTGCAGGCGAGCCAGAACGGCACGTCGAACGTGATCTACGGCGCCGATCTGTCGACGCCGAACTTCCAGCCGCACCACCAGCCGTTCAACTACTTCGCGAACCAGGCGCCGGGCACCGCGAGCCGCGCGCAGCACCTGCTCGACGGCGGCGCGAACGGCGCCGAGTTCATCAAGGCGATCGATGCGGGCGCACTGCCGCAAGTCGCGTTCTACAAGCCGCAAGGCAACCTGAACGAGCACCCGGGCTACACGGACGTGACGTCCGGCGACCAGCACATCGCCGACGTGATCGCGCACCTGCAGGCCAGCCCGCAATGGAAGAACATGGTCGTGGTCGTGACGTACGACGAAAACGGCGGCTTCTGGGATCATGCGACGCCGCCGAATGCCGACCGCTGGGGCCCGGGCACCCGCATTCCGGCGCTGATCGTGTCGCCGTTCGCGAAGAAGGGCTTCGTCGATCATACGCAGTACGACACGGGTTCGATCCTGCGCTTCATCACGCGCCGCTTCTCGCTGCCGCGCCTCGCGGGCCTGCAGCAGCGCGACGACGCGCTGAAGGCGAACGGCGCACAGCCGATGGGCGATCTGACGAACGCGCTCGCGCTGTCGCCGAACCTGTAATCGCATCACTGCGAACGGGCCGGCCGCGCTGCCGGCCCGGACGAACGAAGGGCGACCCTGCTCACGCGGGGTCGCCCTTTTTCATGCGCCGTGCGCGCTACCACCCATACTTCAGCTCGACGCCGACGTAGTCCGCATTGTGCCCGCCCGCCTGCCGGATCGCGTCGCCAACCTGGAAGTGCACGGCCTCGACCGCGCCGATCAGGTTCGCCGCGATCGTCCAGTCCGCGCGCAGCTGCACGTACATCCCCGTCCACAGGCCGCCCTTGCCCGCTGTGCCAGGCACCGCGACGCTCGCCTGCTGATAGACGGCGTCGCCGGTCGTCTCGCGCCACTGGAAGCCGAGCGCGCCGAGCAGCGACAGGTTCGCCGACGGCTTCAGCGTCACGGACGGCTTCACGTGGATCAGGTTCGAGTAGCCCGTGAAGCCTGCCAGCGTGAAGTAATAGCCGTTCGGAAACAGCGGATTGAAGGTGCCGACGCGGCCGTCGTGCGGATGCCGGTCGCCCGATGCCGCGTCGACCTGCAGCCCGATGCGCGGCGACCACGGCGCGTCGAGCCGGTAGCCGGCGATCGAGCCGACGGCCCACGCGCCGATCGTGTTATTGCCGACCGTGCCGGTCTGCAGCATCGTCTCGAGATCCCAGTCGAAACGGCCCTGCGTGCCCGTGTAGCGCACATCCCACACGTCGCGATGCTCGGGGCCGCTCGCATCGAGAAAGCGCGCGTTTTTGCGGTTGTACCGCGACCAGTAGCCGGACAGGTCGCCCGGCCCGACCGACTGCCGCTCGAAGCGCACGCCGCTGAACGTGAGATCGCGATTGGACACGTCGTCGAAATCGGATGCGTTGCGGTTCTGTACCGGCTGCGTCGCATAGCCGATGAAGCGCCACTTCCCGTATTCGTAATCGGCCCAGACCGCATCGAACGCCTGCCGCACGTTCGGGCCGTCGCGCGCGGCGATGAAGCGCTGCAAGTCGAACGCCATCTCCTGCCGGCCGACGCGGACCTTGAGCGCGCCGCCGCCGAGCGCGCCCGTGTAGGTCGCGAACGCCTGCTCGAGATCGAGCGGGTTCCGGTCGACCGGCGACACCGTGTTCTTGCCGAATGCGCGCGCGTCCTGCAATTGCGCGAAGAACTGCCAGTGCTGGCCCAGGTGCGCATCGGCATGGACTTCGACACGCTGGATCAGGTACGTGTCCGACTGCCCGGAGCCAATGCCGAACAACGGCGCGTCGTTGGTCTCCAGCCGCTCGCGCAGGTTCACGCCGAGCGACAGATAGGAGACCGGATCATTGCCGAGCGGAATGTATTTCAGCCCGTCGAGCGGCGCGCGCGGCACGCATGGATTCGCCAGCACCGACCAGTCTTCCTGCCAGCGGTTGAACAGCACCGTCGGCCGCTTGGCCGTGCAGGTCGCCGCGGTGGTGGCCGCGGGTGTCGTTGCCGATGTGGAAACCGATGACGCAGTCGAAGCCGGCACCGGTGCTTGCGCCGCCGTCGACGTTGATGCCGCCGCTGTCTCAGCGAACACCGCGTCGGCGCCTGCGAACAACAGCCCCGCGACGATCGACAGGCGGGCGGCACGCTCGAAGCGGCGGGCGTGATGCGTCCGTTGTCTGCCCGGCCCCGGCCCGATCATGCGCGCTCCGGCGTGGCGGGGCTGGCCGCTTGGGCCGCACCCAGCGCAAGCGTCGCCAGCGCGCAGACAGGCGCGAGCAGCGCCGCAAAGCCGACGTAACGGAACCCGAGCGCACCGCCGGCCGCGCCGAGCGCGAACGCGACGATCGCCGGCAGCATCTTGCCGAAGCGCGCGCGTGCCGCCGCTCGGACGCTGTCCGCGGTGCCGGCCGACAGCAGATCGACGACGTCGAGAATCGCTTGCGTGACGTTGCCCGTCATCACGGTATTCGGCACGCCGCCCGCGCGCGCAATCACGCGCGGATGCGCGTTCTGCACACCCATTGCGAACGTGCCGACGATGCCGGCCACGAGCACTGGCAGGCTGTCGGATTGCGTGACGGGCGTCGCCCACAGGCCAGCCGCGCAGAAGCCGAGCAGCAGCACGCCCTGGACCGTGTGCAGCGCGCGTGTGCGTTGCCAGTCGGGCCGCCCGGACATCGACCGCGCGATCAGGCTCGCCGCGACGACACCGCACACGAACGCGGGAAACACGCTGAGCTTCAGCACCACGCCCTGGCCGAAGCTCGCGATGCCCGCGCCGATCAGCACGAAGTTGCCCGTCACGTGTGCGGTGAACAGCCCGAACAGCGCGACGAAGCTCAGCGTGTCGACGAAGCCGGCCACCGCGGCAAGGATCGTGTCCTCGTGCTTCATCGCGCCGCGCTCGCGTGGATCTCGGCGACGTAGCCGCCCGGGAACTGCACGAGCGCCGCGTCGCGGCCGTCGGATGCGAACGGCGGCACGAGCACGGTCACGCCGGCCGCCTGCGCCTGCTTCAGCGTCGCGGCGAGATCGGGCACTTCGTAGCCGGTCATCTCCCGCCCGAACGGGTACGGCAGGCTGCCATCCGTCACGAGCACGGTCATCTTGCCGAAGCCCGATTCGATGCGGATGCGGCGGTACGTGTCGTTCGGGCGACCGATCTCGACGCCCGGCGCCTTCAGGTTGTCGGACACCACCTTGCCCTTCGAGAACTTGACGAAGTCGTGCACGAACTTGCGTACGCTTTGCGGCGACACGTAGACGCGATTCTCGGGGATGGTCTGCAACGCGTCGTAGTGCGGTGCCTGGGTATGCCAGTAGAGCTGCATGTTCACGCCGCCCGCCCACGCAATGATCGCGTCGCGGCCGATCGGGTCGGGGAACGTGTCGACGATCACGTCGGCGCCGTGCTCGCGCGCCGACTTCACGGCCACGTCCATGTCGGTCACAAGATAGCCGGTGCGCTCCGCGCAGAACGGATACGGGATCGGCGTCTTGAAGCCGAACACCGAAACCGTGCCGACCGGCGTGAGCATGAGTTGCGACATCGTCTGGCTCGGCGTCGGCGTGACCTGGAACACGCCCTGCTTCGACTTCGTGCCGCCGAACGTCGCGACGAAGCTGTCGGTAAAGCGGTCGAAATCTTCCGGCGCGACGCATACGTGCGTGGTGTCGTACTGCGGACCGACGGCCAGCGTCGGCGCAACCGCAGGCTGCACCGGCGGTTTCGCGAACGCGACGGGCGCGGCGACGAGACCGCAGGCGATCGTCAGCGCCAGCAGCGCGGAACGAAGGGTTTTCATAACGGATGTCCTTGTTGTTTGATCAGAGGATGGATCGGCTCGGGCAATCCCGGTCACACGCGGCCGTCGTCGGCCGGTTGCCGCGCATCGTCGACGATGGTCGCGAGCACGAGTGCCGCAATCAAGCCCAGGTGTTCAAAAAAGCTGTTCAGCGCCATGAAATGTTCGGCGCCGGAGCGATTCCAGAAATCGTTCGCCACGAGCATCGCGACGAGCGTCAACATGCCGAGGCTGCCCGCGCCGAGCCACGTGAAGCGGCGAAACACCACGCACAGCGAGCCGCCGATCTCGATCGCAATCGCCAGCGCCGCCCACAGCGCCGGCGGGTGCAGGCCGAAATGCGCCTGCTCCGCGACCGCATCGCCGAAGTGCATCGCCTTGTTCACCCCGCCGATGAGGAACGCGGAAACGAGCGCGAGCCGCACCAGCGAGCCGACCCACCCCTGCGACAGGAGCGCGCGAATCCACCCGGGGCTGCACCGGCCGGTCAGGGTCGTCATGTCAGACGGCCCAGCACGAACAACCGAACGCGCCCCAGAAGCCCTTCGCGTCCGACGTAGGCAGCTCACGGCCCCACGCGCTCGCATGCGCATGGCCGTGCATGCCGCAGGCACTCGCGCACCCGCACATCGCCGCGGCCGCCGCGCGCTGCAGCGGCGCGCCCTCGCGCTGCGTCGCACCCCAGCCGCCATAGCCGCC